>NZ_QXDL01000233.1:0-5664 GCF_003574345.1 Calidithermus terrae | reverse complement strand
GATCTCGCCGAGCAGGTAGCGGCGGTTGGGGACGCCGGTCAGCGCGTCGGTGTGGGCGAGGCGGTAGTAGGTCTCGGCCTGCAGGCGCAGGCGGGTCACCTGCTCCCCGAAGCCGATCACCAGGCAGTCGGGGGTGTCGCCCGGCCGGGCCACCACCACCCCTAAGCTGGCGCTGAGGGGCTCGAGGCCCCCCAGCAGCGGCTCTTTGAGCCCCTCGCGCAGCCGTTCGGCCAACTGGGTGGCCTCCTCGAGGCCCGCCTCCGGCAGCAGCACCAGGAATTCCTCCCCGCCCCACCGGCCCATGCGGTCCGACTGCCGGATGCCGCGCTGGATGCGCTGGGCCACCTGCTGCAGCACCCGGTCGCCGGTCTCGTGGCCGTAGCAGTCGTTGACCTGCTTGAAGCGGTCGAGGTCGAGGAGGATGAGGGCTAGGGGGCGGTCGTAGCGCTGGGCGCGCTCGAGCTCGCGCCCGATCTCGCCGAGCAGGTAGCGGCGGTTGGGGACGCCGGTCAGCGCGTCGGTGTGGGCGAGGCGGTAGTAGGTCTCGGCCTGCAGGCGCAGGCGGGTCACCTGCTCCCCGAAGCCGATCACCAGGCGGCACAGCAGCAAGTAGGCGACTTGCGAAAGGTAGAACTGGGCCAGGGCGTCGAGGTGGGCCAGGCCGGGCCGCCAGCCCCCCCACCACAGCGGCAGCAGGGTGACCAGGCCGACGGCCAGGTGGAGGCCCAGGATCCCCAGCGACAGCCGCAGGGCGTGGCGGTAGCCCGCCACCAGGTAGGTCCACAGGTAGAGCGTCCCCGTCCACAGCGACGGCAGCCAGATGTGGTCGTCCCACAGCGCCAGCGCGCTGAGGTTGAGGTGGGTGTTGATGAGGAAAAACAGCGTGCTCCCGCCCAGCACCGCGTACTCGAAGGCCGGGGTTATGCGCCGCTGCCACAGCAGCACCCCGTAGCAGGCGAACAGCCAGGCCGTGGTGATGGGCAGGTTGTAGCGGTCGAGGGGGCCCAGCTCGGGGGTGGGCCGGTTCACCAGCGCGCCGATGAGGGCCGCCAGCAGCACCACCGGCAGCCCCAAGCGGTACACCCGGTTCTTCAACACCTCGAGCGCGGGATCGCGGGTTGGGGGCAAGCCTGACCCGGGGGGCATGGGCTAATTCTCCATCTGCAACGTTACACCGGCGTTACGCAAGACGCCTCGAGCCACCTCGTTCAGCTGGGTTTACAAGGAAGCATTATGGCAAACCCGGCGGGTTCTCCACAATCCCTCGGGCGGGGGTAGGTCCCCCCCGGCTTTCTCCGAGCCGCCGGCGGCTTCCGCGCTGAGCCCGTCCCGGGCTCCCGCGGGGCGGGAGGCGTTCAGGAGGAGCGGGCGAGCACCTCGTCGGGGGCCAGGCGGCGGGGTTCGCGGAATTCGATGTTCTCCCACTCGCCCTCCTCGACGACCTCGAGCGCGGGGTTCAGGGCCTTGAAGTAGGCCACCGCCTCCTGCACCAGGTCGTCGGGGGTGGAGGCGGCGGAGGTGATGCCCACGCTGCGCACGCCCTCGAGCCACTCGGGCCGGATCTCCTGCGCGGTGTTGATGCGCTCGGCGCGGGGGGTGAGCTGCTGGGCCAGCTCCAGCAGCCGCATCCCGTTGGAGCTCTTGAGGCTGGTGAGCACTAAGAACAAGTCCACGTGCGGGGCGATCTTCTTGACCGCGTCCTGGCGGTTCTTGGTGGCGTAGCACAGGTCGTCGCGCGGGGGCACGACCAGCTTGGGGAAGCGGGCCTTGAGGATCTCGACGGTGGCGAGGGTGTCGTCTACGGAGAGGGTGGTCTGGGTGAGCACCACCACCCGCTCGGGGTCGGGGACCTCGACGGTGCGGGGGTCGGCCATCTTGGGGTCGCGGCCGACGTGGGTGTGGACGGAGACCAGGATGGTGCGCTCGGGGGCCTCGCCGCGGGTGCCCTTGATCTCCTGGTGCTCGCTCGAGTCGCCGATGAGCAGGATCCAGTAGCCCTCCTTGGCGTAGCGCTTGGCCTCGGAGTGGACCTTGGTCACCAGCGGGCAGGTCGCGTCGATCTGGTGGAGGCCCTGCCGGGCGGCGTCGGTGCGCAGCCAGGGGGGGATGCCGTGGGCGCTGAAGACCACCGTGTCGGCCAGGCGGGCCCCGGCCCTAGCGCGCTCCTCGCGCAGGGCCTCGACCTCGGCTAAGTCCTCGACGAAGTGCACGTTGTGCTCTTGCTCGAGGCGCTGCACCACCACGTCGTTGTGGACGATGGCGTGGTAGACCACCACTTCGCCCTGCTCCCGCAGCTCGCGCGCGGCCTTCTCCACGGCCTCGATGGCCATGACCACCCCGGCGCAGAAGCCGCGGGGCCTGGCGAGATAGACCTTCTCGATCACGCCCCCATTGTAGGGGCTGGCCCGGGGAGGTTCGTGGCAGGGGCAGCTATTGGGCCGCCGAGCGCCTCCGGCCAGCGCTTCAGGACTCGGGGCCCAGCGGCACCTGGAAGGCGAAGCCGCCGCTGCCGGAGGGGCTGGGCATGCCGATGTAGTAGCCCTGGGCCAGGTCGCAGCCCGCCGACTGCAGCCAGGCGAGCTGGCGCGGGGTCTCCACCCCCTCGGCCAGCACCTCCAGCCCCAGGCCGTGCCCCAGCGCGATCACGCTGTGCAGGATGGCCTCGTCGCGGGCGTTGCCGATGCCGGCGACGAACTGCTTGTCGAGCTTGAGCATGTCCACGGGCAGGTGCTTGAGGTAGGCCAGCGAGGAGTAGCCCATGCCGAAGTCGTCGAGGGCGATGCGCGCGCCGAGGTTGCGCAGGGCCTGCAGGTTGTGGATGGCCTTCTCGCGCTCGAGCATCAGCGCGGTCTCGGTGATCTCCAGCCACAGCCGCCCCCGGCCCAGCGGGTGCTGCTGCAGGAGGTGCGCGGCCAGCTCGACGAAGTGGGGGTCGTGGAAGTTGCGCGCGGAGAGGTTGAGCGAGAACTCCAGCCCGTGGCTTTGGGCCTCGCGCAGGGCCTGCTCGAGCACGAAGAGGTCGAGCTCCTGGATGATGCCGGTCTCCTCGGCCAGGGGCACGAACTCGCTGGGGGGGATCATCCCGCGCTCGGGGTCCTGCCAGCGCACCAGCGCCTCCATGCGCCGCAGGGTCTGGGTGCGCAGGTCGAGGACGGGCTGGTAGTGCAGCAGCAATTCGCCCTGCCCCAGTGCCCGCCGCAGGCCCTGCAGGGTGGACAGGCGCTGGCGGGTGTAGCGGTTCTGGGCGGGGTTGTAGAAGCGGAAGCCGCCGCCTTCGGCCTTGGCCTGGTACATGGCGATGTCGGCGGCGCGGGTGAGGGCGTCGAGGGTCTCGCCGTCGCGCGGGTAGACCGCCAGCCCGATGCTCGCCCCCACGTGCACCGTCTCGCCCCCCACCACGAAGGGCTGCTTGAGGGCCTCGAGCAGCCGGCTCGCCACCTGCGACGCGCCGCGGGAGTCGGTGTCGCACAGCAGCAGCGCGAACTCGTCGCCGCCCAGGCGGGCCTGGGTGTCGGCCTCGCGGCTGAGGTTGCGGATGCGGTCGGCCACCAGCCGCAACAGCTCGTCGCCCACCTTGTGGCCCAGGGTGTCGTTGATCTCCTTGAAACGGTCGAGGTCGAGGTAGGCCAGGGTGACGGCCTGCTGGCTGCGGCGGGCGCGGGCGAGGGCCTGCTCGGCGCGCTCTTGCAGCAGGAAGCGGTTGGGCAGCGCGGTGAGGGGGTCGTAGTAGGCCAGCCGCTCGACCTGGGCCTGGTAGGCCTTGCGCTCGCTGATGTCCTGCAGGCTGCCCTCGAAGTACAAGGGCTTGCCCTGCTCGTCGCAGACGAGGTGGGCCACCTCCTGCACCCACAGCCGCCGCCCGTCGCGCCGCACGAGCTCGGTCTCGGTGATGTGCACCCCGCCGTGGAGGTACTGCTCGATCAGGGCGGGACGGGTCTGGGGGGCGCAGTAGAAGCTGCCGGCGTTGTGCTGGCGCAGCTCCTCGAGGCTGTCGAAGCCCAGCATCTGGACCAGGGCTGGGTTGCCGTCGAGGAAGTAGCCGTCGAGGCTGGTGCGGTAGAGGCCGATGGGCATGCCCTCGAAGAGGCTGCGGTAGCGCGTTTCGCTCTCGCGCATGGCGGTCTCGGCCAGGCGCCGCTCGCTGATGTTGCGGGCCACCGCCAGCACCCCCACCGCCTGGCCCTGCTCGTCGCGCAGGAAGCTGATCTGGATCTCGCTCCACACCGGCTGGCCGTTCTTGTGGGTGAGGGTGAGCTCGAGCACGTGCGAGGCCCAGGGATCGGCCGGGCCGTGGGTCTGGCCGAGCTGCTGCCGCACCACCTCGCCCACCCGCGCGGCGTTGTGGGGCGAGAGCACGTCGTACAGGTTGCGCCCCTGCAGCTCGGCGGCCTCGTAGCCGTTGAGCCGGTAGACCGAGGGGCTGACGTAGCTGAAGTTGAGCTCGAGGTCGAGGATGAAGATGGCGTCGGTGACGTTCTCGGCCAGGAGGCGGTAGCGCTGCTCGCTCTGGCGCAGGGCCTGCTCGGTCTGCTTGCGCGCGGTGATGTCGCGCACGATGGCGATGAGGGTGGTCTGGCCCAGCCGCGGGTCCTCGACCGGGCTGGCGCTGACCTCCACGGTCAGGAGGGTGCCGTCGAAGCGCCGGTACTGCTGCTCGGCGAAGGGCACGCGCTGCTTGTGGGCGGTGACCTGGCGGATGCGCTCGGCGACCTGCTGGCGGAACTCGGGGGCCACGAACTCCACCACCGGCTGCCCGACCACCGCCGCCGCGCCGGGGGCGCCCAGCAGCTCGAGGTAGCGGGGGTTGGCGTAGAGGATGACCCCCTCGGCGCTGACCTGGAGGATGCCGTCGGGGGAGGTTTCGACCAGGGCGCGGAAGCGGCTCTCGCTCTCGCGCAACGACCGGAACAGCCTCGCGCGCTCGAGCACCAGCCCCAGCGGGGCCGCCACGCTCTGCAGGCGCTCGAGGTCGGCGGGGGTGAAGACCTCGGTGCGGCTCTCCACCGCCAGCACGCCCCCCACCTCCTCGGCGATGCACACCGGGATCGCGATGGCCGACACCACGCCGCCGACGGCGTCCAGGAAGTCCGGGTCGGCGGCAGGGTCGGTGATGAGCTGGGCCTGCGCGTTGCGGACGGCGCGCCCGATGACCCCCCGCTCCAGCGGGATGCGCTCGAACCACCGGTGGTAGCCCACCTGGTGTTGCAGGATCAGGTCTTTGCCCTCGAGCAGGTACAGCGAGGCCAGCGACCCGCCCAGCGACTCCGAGACCGCCTCCACCACCTTGCGGAAGACCGGCTCGGGCTCGAGGTCGGTGGCTAGGGCCCGCAGCACCGAGGAGAGCAGGCTCAGCTCGGCCACCCGCCGCTGGCTCGCCGCTTGCAACCCGGCGTAGCGCTGCTCGCTCTGGCGCAGGGCCTGCTCGAGCCGGGACCGCTGGAGGGCCTCGACCAGCGCGTGGGCGGCCCAGCGTAGGGGCACGGTCTCCTCCTCGCCCCAACCGGACGCCCGGGCTCCGCGCAGCAGCACGAAGCCCCACAGCCGCCCCTCGAGCCCGACCGGCAGGGCCAGCCCGTAGCCGGGCTCCAGGTCCTGCCGCAGGGTCTGGCCCTGGCGCAGGGGCTCGAGCCAGGGGTGGCCGGGCCCCAGCCGCCGGGGCCAGAC
>NZ_QXDL01000232.1:0-5732 GCF_003574345.1 Calidithermus terrae | reverse complement strand
GGAGAGCTTCGCCTGGGCAGGGGAGAGCGACCTGGGCTCGCTGCGCCGGGCGTTGCGGGGGCGGCGCTGGCGGGAGGCCTGGGGGCTGTACGGCACGCTGCTGCCGGGATTCAGGAGCGGGCATGGGGCCTTCGAGACCTGGCTCGAGGCCGAGCGGGCCTGGCTGCACTCGGCCATGCACGGGCTGAGCCTGGCGCTGCCGGCGGAGGAGGTGTTGCGGCTGAGCGAGGCCGAGCTGGAGGCCCCTTCCGACAAGGAGCGTGCGCTGATGGCCCTGCTGATGCAGGGGCAGGCCCTCCTGCGCGAGGGGCGAGGCAAGGAGGCGGTGCTGGTGCTGGGGCAGGCTTTGGGGATGCAGGAGTTCGGCGGCGGGGCGTTCTCCGCGCTCTCGCTGGCGCTGCTGGCCGAGGCCCACTGGCAGTGGGGCAAGGGGGCCAAGGCCCGCCAGACGGCCGAGAAGGCCCTCCGGCGCGCGGCCGACGCCTACGGCCAGGCCCGGGCTTACCGGGCGTGGCACCTCGTCAGCGGGGACGCGGGGGCGCTCGAGCAGGCCCGGCGGCTGGCCGAGGGCCTGGGCATCGCCGACTTGCTGGGCTAGGCCCCCACCAGCACCGACTCGATGCGCCGCAGCGCCTCGGGGATGTCCTCGTCGGAGAGGTCGCGGTGGGTGACCAGGCGGATCTTTCCGCCCAGCGCGTTGCAGAGAACCCCGGCTTGCGTCAGGCGGGCGGCCAGCCCGGCGGGGTCCTTGGGCTTGAAGTAGACCATGTTGGTCTGCACGGCCTGGAGATCGACCTCCAGGCCCAGCCGCACCAGCCCCTCGGCCAGGGCGCGGGCCATCTGGTGGTCGCGGGCGAGCTGCTCGGGGCCTTCGGTCAGGGCCAGGATCCCCGCGGCGGCGAGCACGCCGGCCTGCCGCATCCCGCCCCCCAGCATCTTGCGGTAGCGCCAGGCCTCGGCCTTGAGCGCCTTGGGCAGCAGCAGCACCGAGCCCACCGGTGCCCCTAGGCCCTTGGAGAGGCAGATGGACACGGTGTCGAAGCCCCGGGCGATCTCGGCGGCGGCGACCCCCAAGGCCACGGCGGCGTTGAACAGGCGGGCGCCGTCGAGGTGGATGGGCAGACCGGCCTCGCGGGCGACCCGCTGCACGGCGCGCTGGGCCTCGAGCCCTACCACGGTGCCACCGGCGGCGTTGTGGGTGTTCTCGAGCGAGACCAGCCCGGTGGGCGCTTGGTGGATGGAGGTGTGGACGGCGGCCCTGACGTCGGCGGGGTCGGGGACGCCGTAGGGGGCCCTCACCAGCCGGATGGTCCCGCCCGCGAGCACCGCCAGCGAGCCCGGCTCGTACTCGTAGATGTGGGCGCCCTCGGGGGCGATCACCTCGTAGCCGCGCCGCAGGTGCAGCATCAGGGCGATCTGGTTGCTCATCACCCCGCTGGGCACGAACAGCCCGGCCTCGAGGCCTAGGGTCTCGGCGGCGAGGGCCTCGAGGCGGTTTACGGTGGGGTCTTCGGAGTAAACGTCATCGCCCACCTCGGCCGCGGCCATGGCCTGGCGCATGGCGGGGGTGGGCTTGGTGACGGTGTCGGAGCGGAGGTCGATCACGTGCATAAGCCTTAGCTTACGCTTGTCGAGGGGCGGTAGCCTATAGCCGGTAGCCGGGGGCGGGTCGTACGTCGTACGTCTTACGTCGTACGCAAAACGCAAGACGCAAGACGCAAAACGCTAAACGCAAAACGCCTTTTCTTTACCCCCCTTGGCAAGGGGGGCTGGGGGGGATAAACCCTCCCCGCGTGCGGGGAGGGAAGGGGAGGGGTTTACCACAAGCTGACGGCTGATAGCTGCCCGCTAGGGTAAAATCGCGTTTGTGAATGCCTTCAAGCCGCACCTGCGTGGCCTGCCCAGCTACCCCTACAAGAAGGTCGAGGCGCGGGTCAAGCTCGACCAGAACGAGAGCCCCCTCGACCTCCCGGCGGCGCTCAAGCAGCGGGCGCTCGAGCGGCTGGCGGCTTTGCCCTGGAACCGCTACCCCGAGCTGCACGCCGAGGACGTGCGGGCGAGGCTGGCCGAGGCGCTGGGGTGGCCCTTCGAGGGCGTCGTGATGAGCCCGGGGTCCAACCTGCTCATCCAGAGCCTGGTGCAGGCCGCCAACTGCGTGCTGGACACGGCGCCCTCCTTCCCCCACTACGCCTTCTCGGCCAAGACCAACGCGGCGCCCTACCGCGCGGTGCGGCTGGGGCGGCGCTTCGAGCTGCCGCTCGAGGAGCTGCTGGGGGCGATGGAGGGCGAGCCCGGCGTGCTCTTTTTGCCGGTGCCCCACGCGCCCACCGGGGCGCTCTTCGCCCCGGCCGGCGTCGAGGCCCTGGCCCGGCACGCCGCCCGGAGCGGCTGGCTGCTGGTGATCGACGAGGCCTACCACCAGTTCTCGGGCACCGACTACCGCGCGCTGGCCCGCTCCAACCCCCACGTGGCCCTGCTGCGCACCTTCTCCAAGGCCTGGGGGCTGGGGGGCATCCGCGCCGGGTACCTGCTGGCCTCGCCGGAGGTGGCGGCGGCGGTGCAGAACCTGGTCCCGCCCTTCGGCCTGCCCGCGCACACCGCCGCCATCCTGCTCACCGTGCTCGAGCAGCCGGGCTACGCGACGGAGCGCGCCCAGGCCACCGTGCTCGAGCGCCAGCGCCTCTACCACGCCCTGCTCGAGCACCCCACCTGGAGCGTCTACCCCAGCCACACCAACTTCCTGCTGGTGCGCACCCCCGACGCGGCGGCGGCCTTCGCCGGGCTGGCGGAGCGCGGGGTGCTGGTGCGGCGGCAGGACCACTACGCCGGGCTCGAGGGCTGCCTGCGGGTGAGCGTGGGCACGCCCGCCGAGAACGACGCCTTCCTCGCGGCCGCCTTCGCCCTGGACGAGGTGGGGCATGCGTAGCGCGACGGTCGAGCGGGCCACCGCCGAGACCTGGATCCGGCTCACCCTGGGCCTCGACGGCCCCCTAGAGGGCCAGGTCGCCACGGGGCTGCCCTTCCTCGACCACATGCTCCACGCCTTCCAGCGCCACGGGCGCTTCCGGCTGGTCGTGGAGGCCAAGGGCGACCTCGAGGTCGAGCCCCACCACCTCGTCGAGGACACCGGCATCGTGCTGGGGCAGGCGCTGAAGCAGGCCATCGGCGACGGGCGGGGGCTCGAGCGCTACGGCGAGGCCACCGTGCCCATGGACGAGACGCTGGTGCAGGCCGTGCTCGACCTCTCCGGGCGGCCCCACCTGGCCTTCGCGCCCGAGGAGCTCGCCATCGACGGGGCCCCCGGGGGCGTGAGCGCCTACCACCTGCGCGAGTTCCTGCGCGGGCTGTGCAACCACGCGGGCATGACGCTCCACCTGCGCCTGCTGGCGGGCCGGGAGGCCCACCACGTGCTCGAGGCCGGCTTCAAGGCGCTCGCCCGCGCCCTCCACGCCGCCACCCGCCTCACCCGCGACGACCTGCCCAGCACCAAGGAAAGCCTGTGAAGACCCTGCTCATCGACTACGGCTCGGGCAACCTCCGCAGCGCGGCCAAGGCGCTCGAGGCCACCGGCTACGGCGTGAAGGTCTCCCACGACCCCGCCGACGCCCGCTCCGCCGACCTGCTGGTGCTGCCCGGCCAGGGCCACTTCGGCCAGGTCATGCGCTCCTTCCAGGCCTCCGGCTTCGAGGGCGCGGTGCGCGAGCACATCGCCGCCGGGAAGCCCTTCCTGGGCATCTGCGTGGGGATGCAGATCCTCTTCGAGGGCTCCGAGGAAGCCCCCCGGGTGGCCGGGCTGGGCTTAGTCCCCGGCACGCTGGCCCGCTTTAAGGCCCCCCGGGTGCCCCAGATGGGCTGGAACACCGCGGAGTACAGGGGCGCCTTCGAGGCCCTGTCGGGCCGCTACTTCTACTTCGTGCACTCCTACTACGCGCCCGTGCTCGAGGGCAGCGTGGGCGTCAGCGAGTACGCGGGCACCCGCTTCACCGCCGTGTACGCCCACGCCAACGTGGTCGCCCCGCAGTTCCACCCCGAGAAGAGCGGCGAGAGCGGCCTGAGCCTGCTGCGGGCCGTCCAGCGCTACTTCAAGCGGCTTTGAAGGCCCGGATCAGGGCCACCGGCGGGCGCAGCGACTCCCAATAGGCCAACTCCGGCCCGGGGTTGGGGAGGGGGTATCCCCCCAGCCCCCCTTGCTAAGGGGGGAACCAGGCGTCTTGCGTTTCGCGTTTTGCGTTCGGCGTTTGGCGTTTTGCGTCTTGCGTTTTGCGTCTTGCGTACGACGTACGACGTACGACCTGCGTTTTGCGTTTTGCGTACGACGTAAGACGTACGACGTACGACCCGCACCCGGCTACCGGCTATCAGCGTTCGGCCTATTTCGTCTGGAGGAGGTCCTGCTGGGTCACCAGCCGCCCCTGCGCCCCGATGGCCGTAGCCGCCAGTGCCCCGGCCAGGTTGCCCAGGCGGGCGGCCGTCACCAGGTCGCGGCCCTCCATCACGGCGTGGGCGAAGGCGGCGGTGAAGGCGTCGCCGGCCCCCGTGGTGTCCACGACGTTCTCGACCGGGAAGGGCTCGACGAGCTCCTGCTGCTTGGCGGCGACGACGATGGAGCCCATCGCCCCCACCTTCACCACCACGTTCTCGAGGCCGTACCCCTGCAGCGCCCCCACCCCCTCGCTGATGGAGTCGGTCTCGGTGAGGGCCAGCAACTCCTGCTGGTTCATGGTGATGTAGGGCACGCCGCGCACGTACTCCAGCAGGGTTTTCCCCACCGCCCGCACCGCGCCCGTGCCCAGGTCTACGAAAATCGGCAGCCCGCGCTTGCGCGCGGTGTCTAGAGCCTTGACGGCGTACTCGCGCTGCGGCCCGCCCACCAGGGCGTAGGCCGAGAGCACCACGGCGTCCACCTGGTCAAGGTGCTTGGCCTTGAACTCGGCCGCGTCGAGGTAGCGGCTGGCGCCCCCGGCCGAGACCATCGAGCGCTCGCCGCCCGGCACCACCAGGATCAGGATGCTCGAGGTCTGGCGCTCGGGGTCCTCCTGCAGGTAGCGCAGGTCCACGCCGGTGCGCTCGAGCTCGCTCAGGGCCACCCGGCGGAAGGGGTCTTCGCCCACCCGCCCCGCCAGGAACACCTTGTGCCCCAGGCTGGCTAACTGCGCCGCCAGGGTGCCTCCGGCACCCCCCGGCTTCATCAGGGCCCGTTGCGCAGGCACCTCCTCGCCGGGCTCCGGAATTCGTTCAAGAAAGTAGATTAGGTCTACGGAGACGTCTCCCAAAACAAAAAAACGCATAACTCCGGCCTCCCTGCGCCTTGGAGTTCCTGGGTAACAAGGTCATTGTACCGCAGGAAGCCTTATCGCTTCGTTTCGGAGTATACGCCGGACAGGTTGGGAAATCCATAACAAGGGGTTCGCTGCTGGCTGAGTGCTAGGCGCGGGTCGTACGCGAAACGCAAGACGCAAGGCGCATGTCCTACGTCGTACGTCATACGTCACACGCCTTGGACCTGGCTTATCGACCCTTGACTATCGACCATCCACCCCTGAGATCGCCTCCTCGAGCGCGCGGAATTGCTCGAGGGAGAGGGCTTCGCCGCGGACCTGGGGGGGGAGGGAGAGGCGTTTTAGGGCTTGGGTGACGCGGGCTTCGGGGTAGCCCTTGCTCAGCAGGGCGTTGCGCAGGGTCTTGCGGCGCTGGTTGAAGGCGGCTTCGACCAGGCGGAAGAGGGCGGGGTC
>NZ_QXDL01000231.1:0-5739 GCF_003574345.1 Calidithermus terrae | reverse complement strand
GGCCGGAGCCCGCGGGGGCGGTGTCGGCGGGGGTGGCGGGCTCCTCCACGGTTTCGCCCACCGTCCGGGCCGCCTTGAGGAAGCCCGGGAAGCGGCCGGGCACCAGCCCGACGCGGGCGAACTCGGCGGCCATGCGGCGGCCGGCCTCCTGCCGCACCGACTCGAGGCTGCGCCCGTCGAAGGCCGGGCCGCCCAGCACCGCGCTGGCGCGGTAGCGGTTGCGGGCCACGTCCACGAGGAAGACCTCGCTGTAGGGGAAGCCCGATCCGTCGCGGATGCCGTACTGCTCAAAGGCGAGGTGGGAGGCGTCGCGGCTGAAGCCGAGGAACTCCAGCCCCGCCGCGTCCCCGGCCACCGCCCGGGGCACCCCGGCCGCCAGGGCAAGCGCCGCCAGAACCAACCCGGCACGCAGCACGACGCCCCCTAGAACCCGAACTGCACCCCGGCCCGCAGGCGCCAGGCCAGGGGCTGGGTGAAGAGGAAGTTGACCTCGCCGAAGGCCTGCGCGCGCGGCGCGATGGCGTAGCGGGCCCCGGCGACGGCCCCAAAGGTGAGGCCGGAGGGGACGACGCCGGCGTTGAGCTGCGGCCCGGCGTAGGCGGTGAAGGCCTCGAGGCCGAAGGTCGCCAGCGCGGCCAGGCCCACCGAGAAGCCCAGGCCCTCGGCGACGAGCAGGTTGGCCTCGGCCCGGGCGTCGAGGCCCAGCGGGCCGGCCCGCAGCAGGTCGCCGGCCGTCAGCAGCAGGCTGGCCTCGAGGGTCGTGGCGCTGCCGCTGCCCGCGCTGAGGCTGCCGCCGAGGGAGAAGGTCTGGGCCTGACCCAGGCCGAAGAAGCCGAGGAGCGCGAGGACGACGACGCGTTGCATGGTGGGTCCATTATGCGGCCAAAGTCCAGCCCACGGGTCGCGTTGCCTCACGCCCGCCCCTCTCCCCGCCCCGGCCCGCCGCGCCAGGCCTCGAGCCAAAGCCTTAGAATGGGCCAGGCCAACAGCCCGCCGATGAGCACGGACAGCAACACCTCCACGGCGCTCCTCCCGGGGCACTGTAGCCGGTGAGCGTCAGGCTTGGGTCAGGGCACGAAGCCTGTCGGGCAGAGCATTAATTCCAGCCCCTTCCCATAAGTCACCGGGAAATGCGACGGGGGCGGCTACTCTGAGGCAAGCAGTCCGGGAGGAACCATGAGACATCGCGGCATTCGACTGGGGTTGTTGGGCTTGTTGGGGGTACTGGCGCTGGGCCCACTGGCGCAGGCCCAGACCCTCTCGCGGGAGTTGCGCGAGCGCATCATCAGAGCCACGGTGATGATCACGCCCGCCGACAAGAACGGCAAGATCCTGGGCATCGGCTCGGGCACCATCATCGACCCCCGGGGCTACATCCTCACCAACTACCACGTCATCGGCGACGTGGACAACCGCCAGATCGCGCCGCTGCTGCCGGTGCGCCTGATCCGCTTCGTGGACCAGCCGCCGGAGTTCCGGTACTTCGCCGACGTGGTCAAGGCCGACCCCAACCTCGACCTCGCCCTCATCCGCGTGGCCCGCGACACCGAAGGGCGGCCCGTCTCCAACCTCAACCTGCCCTCGGTCAAGCTCGGCGACTCCGACGAGTTGCTCCCCGGCGACCCCATCTTCGCCTTCGGCTTCCAGGGCACCGGGGGCTCGACCATCACCTTCTCCAGCGGCACCGTGGGCGGCTTCCTGGGCGAGGACATGCAGAGCGGCGGCAAGCAGTGGATCAAGCACGACGCCCAGACCGGCCCCGGCAACTCGGGCGGGGGCATCTACAACGAGAAGGGCGAGCTCATCGGCGTGCACACCGCCGGGCGCGGCGGCGACGGCAACTCCCGCACCGCCTTCATGCGGCCGAGCGCGCTGGCCTGGGGCCTCTTCGCCCCCGTGCTCCTAGCCAACACCCCCCAGCCGCAACCCCAACCCCAGCCGCAGCCCAACCCCCAGCCCGGCCCGGCCCCGGCGGGATGGCCGGTGCGGGTGGCGGTGGGCCAGAGCTTCACCATCAGCTTCCCCGGCGAGCAGTTCAGCGGCAGCTTCACCGAGGAGGACAAGGACGGCCCCTACGGCAGCGCCACCAGCCGCCGGGGCGCGAAGTACGACGCGGCCTACCTCTACGACTCCAAGAACGACTACATGGCCTTCCTGCTCAGCCCCGACGGCAACACCGTGCTGGTGTGCCAGGTCAAGCGCGGGGGGGTCAAGGGCGGCGTGCTGCAGGGCGAGGCCATCTCCATCGTCAACAAGCAGAGCAAGTCGCTGGGCCAGTGCACCGTCGCGCTCGGCGGCGCCCAGCCCGTGGCCCTGAAGTGGCCGCTGGAGGTCAAGGTGGGCCTGAGCTACTCCGTGACCTTCCCCGGCGACGAGTTCAGCGGCAAGTTCACCGAGGAAGACAAGGACGGCCAGTACGGCAGCGCGACCAACCGCCGGGGCAAGAGCTTCGACACCGGCTACTTCTACGACGGCCAGACCGACAGCGGCCTCTTCGTCGTCGCCGTGGACGGCAGCACGCTGTGGGCCTGTGAGGTGAGCAAGGACGGGATGCAGGGCAACACCCTCCAGGGCGAGGCCATCTCGATCGTCAACAAGCAGAGCAAGAGCTTGGGCAAGTGCTCCGTCACGCTCAACGTCGCGGGCGCGGCCCCCGCCCTCACCCTCTCGTGGCCGCTGCCTAAGCTCCTCGGGCAGAGCGTGGCGCTCGCCTTCCCCGGCGGCCAGTTCGGCGGCAAGTTCACCGAGGAGGACAAGGACGGGCAGTACGGCACCGCCACCGACCGGCGCGGCGCCGAGTACGACCTGCTCTTCGTCTTCGACCCCAAAAACGACGTGGCGCTGTTCGGGGTGGGCATCGACGACAGCACGCTGTGGGTGTGCCGCGTGGGCCGCAGCGGCCTGCAGGGCAACACCTTGCAAGGCGAAGCGCTGTCCATCGTCAACAAGCAGAGCAAGAGCCTGGGCAAGTGCTCCGTGACCGTGGGCACCACCGGCGCGAGCCACCCCTCCCCCGGCGTCCTGGCGGGCTTCGCCCCGGCCCTCAACGCCCTGGGTGCGAGCTGATCCCCAGCCCGACCTCGCCGTTCCACCGGCCGACCTCGAGGGGTCGGCCGTTTTGCTTCAGACCCCCGGCGCAGAGGTCCTCAAGGGTCCTTCTTCGCCGGCTTCTGGGCCTCGAGCGCCTTGCGCCCCGCCTCGATGCCCGAGTCGAAGTCGATCTCGGCCGGGGGCTCGTCGTCCATGTCCACGATGACCGAGGCCGTGGGCTGGAAGGGCAGGGGCGCAGGTGCGGGAACCGGCGCCTCCAGCGCATTCCGGCGGGCCAGGTAGACCACCACGAATACCGCCACCACCAGTCCGAACACCGCAATCCAGGCCATGCTCCATGGTACTCCCGGGGGAGGGTCGTGCGTCGTACGCGAGACGCAAGACGCAAAACGCAAGACGCATGTCCTACGTCCTACGTCGTACGCAGGGCGCCTTGGTCCTAGACCCTCGACCCTCGACGCCGGCAGGGAGAGGAGGTGTTCCTTCCGCCACGGACCACGCGCCCTTTGCTGACGGCTGATCGCTGACCGCTTACTGCCCCCTAAATCACCTCACGGAACCCGATGGCCTCGGCGCGGGCCTGGAGTTCGCGCTTGAGGAGGGCGTGCTGGGGGGCCTCGAGGTAGGGGTCGGCCTCGAGGACCTGTTTGGCGAGTTCGCGGCTTTTCTCGATGATCTCCTGGTCGGAGGCCAGGTCGCCGATGCGCAGGTCGGGCATGCCGGACTGGCGCAGGCCGCGCAGCTCGCCGGGGCCGCGCAGCTCGAGGTCCTTCTCGGCGATGTAGAAGCCGTCGGTGCTCTCCTCGATGACCCGCAGGCGGCTGAGGGTCTTCTTGCTGCTCTCGCCGGCGATGAGGACGCAGTAAGACTCCAAGCCCCCCCGCCCCACCCGGCCCCTAAGCTGGTGGAGCTGGGCCAGCCCGAAGCGCTCGGCGTTCTCGATGACCATCAGCGTGGCCTGGGGGATGTCCACACCCACCTCGATGACGGTGGTGCTCACCAGCAGGTCGAAGTGGCTGTTCTTGAAGCGCTCCATCACCAGGTCCTTCTCCTCGGCCTTCATCTTGCCGTGCAGCAGCTCGATGCGCACGTCGGGCAGCAGCTCGCGCAGCTCCTCGGCCAGCTTGGTGGCGGCGGCCAGCTCGGCGGTGGTCTCGCTCTCGCCCTCCTCGATCATGGGCGTGACCACGAAGACCTGGTGCCCCTTGGCGATCTCCTGGCGGGCGAAGGCGTAGGCCTGCAGGCGGGTCTTCTGGGTGAGCACCTTGGTCTTGACCGGGGTGCGCCCGGGGGGCAGCTCGTCGATGACGCTGACCTCGAGGTCGCCGTACATCGTCAGCGCCAGCGAGCGCGGGATGGGCGTGGCCGACATCACCAGCACGTCGGGGCGGCTGCCCAGCAGGCGGCGGCGCTGCAGCACGCCGAAGCGGTGCTCCTCGTCGATGACCGCCAGGCCCAGGTCCTTGAACTCCACGCGCTCCTGGATCAGGGCGTGGGTGCCCACCACCACGTCGGTGTGGGCCGACTTGAGCCGGTCGAGCACCCCGCGCTTCTCGCCCATGGGCATCGAGCCCACCAGCAGGTCCACGGTGACGCCGAGGGGGAAGAGGTACTTCTGCAGGTTCTGGTAGTGCTGCTTAGCCAGGATCTCGGTGGGGGCCATCAAGGCGCCCTGGGCCCCGTTCTGCGCGGCGACGTAGAGCGCGGCGGCGGCCACGGCGGTCTTGCCCGAGCCCACGTCGCCCTGCACCAGCCGCGCCATCTGGCGCTCGCTCTGCATGTCGGCGAGGATCTCGCCGAAGACCCGCTCCTGCGCCCGGGTGAAGGCGAAGGGGAGGTTGTCGCGGAAACGCTCGAGCCACTCGGGCTCCACGCGGAAGTAGCGGCCCAACAGCGCCGAGCCGCCCGACTGGATCATGACCTTGAGCTCCAGAAGCAGGAACTCGTCGAACTTCAGGCGGTAGAGGGCTTTCTCGAGCTGCTCCTCGGAGTCGGGGAAGTGGGCCTGGCGCAGCGCCCAGTCGAGGTCGGGGAGCCCCAGGGCGGCGCGGTAGGGCTCGAGCGGGTCGGGGACGCGGGGAAAGGCCTCGAGGGCCCGCCACGCCGCGCGGCGCAAGAAGGCCTGGGAGATGCCCTCGCGCGAGGGGTACACCGGCACGATGCGCCCCGTCGAGAGCGACTCGCCCGCCTCGTCCTCGAAGTACTCCACCATCAGCGAGACGTTGCCCCCGCGCCGCTGCACGCGGCCCGAGACGAGCAGGCTGGCCCCCTCGGGCACCTGCTTGAGCACCCAGGGCTGGTTGAACCACACGCCCGTGAACTTCCAGCCCCACGCGTCCATGAAGCGCACCTGCACGAGCTGCATGCCCTTGCGCGGGGTCTTGACGAGCTCGCGGCTGAGCACGGTGCCCACGACGGTGGCCTTCTCGCCCTCCTCGAGCTCGCGCACGCTCTGCAGGGCGCGGCGGTCCTCGTAGCGGCGCGGGTAGCCGTGCAGCAGGTCGCGCAGCACCCGCACGCCCAGCTCGTTCATCTTCTTCTTCCCGCCCGCGCCCAGCGGCAGCGCCTCCACCGGGGTGTCGAGGGTGAGGTCCCCCACCGGCTGTGCCGCCTCCGGCGCCGGCGAAGCGACGGGGGCGGGCCGGGCCGGGGCGGGCGGGGGCGCCTTGCCCGGCGGGGCGGTGAGGA
>NZ_QXDL01000230.1:0-5810 GCF_003574345.1 Calidithermus terrae | reverse complement strand
GGCTCCAGCAGCGGGCGCTGGCGCGGGTGTACGGTTTGTGACGAATTACAACGCCGCGAGGGTCGCCCGGGCGATGACGGTGACGGCGGGGTAGGCGCTCACGGCGCGCTGGAAGGGCTGCTCGCCCTTGAGGTCGGCGTAGCGCTCGAGGCGGTAGCCCTCGGCGATCAGGCGGCGCAGGGGCTGGCCGTAGCGGTTCTTCATCCAGCGGTCGGTGCAGAGGTAGGCCAGGCGGCCCCCCGGGGCCAGCAGCCGCAGGCCCCGCTCGAAGAAGGGCACGTAGAGGTCGGCGCGGTGGCGGAAGGTGGGGTAGCGGCGGCGGTACTCCGCCAGCAGCGCCGGCGGGACGCGCTCGAGCCGCAGGTAGGGCGGATTCCCGACCACGTGGGTAAAACCCGCCCCGCCGCGCGCCGGGGAGCCGTTCCCGTCGAAATCGGCCAGCAGAAAATCGCCCTGAACCAGCCAGGTGTGAGCCAGATGAGCGGCGAGCCGCCGAGTTATCCCCAATTTCGCGAGCCTGTTAATAACTTTGTGGATAACTTGCCCGTGGCTCTCGCGGTGAAGCTCCACCCCGCGCAGGCAATCCTCGAGCCCGTCAGCGTTTCGGGCGTTCCCCCCGCGGTCGAAGTGCGCCTCGAGCAGCCGCTCGAGCGCCTCGAGCAAGAACTCCCCCCCGCCGAAGCAGGGCTCGAGCAGCCGGAAGCCGCGGAGGTCGTGCTCAGGCGTGTAGCCCAGCCAGTCGAGCATCCGCCGCACCACCTCGGGCCGGGTGAACACCGCCCCCCGGTCCTCCGCCCCCGCCCGCGAGAGCCCCTCGAGGGCTTCCCGCACCTCCGGCCGGACGAGCGTCAGCGCGTCTCGAGGGGGGCGCTCGGCATAATCCATGGCCTGAATCTTATCAAGGCGGTGCGTGGGAAGCGGTCAGCGATAAGCCGTCAGCTTTCAGCGGTCAGCCGTCAGCCTGGGGCTCGTGGGGGATATCCCCCCTAGCCCCCCTTGTTAAGGGGGGTAAAAAGGGGCGTTTTGCGTACGGCGTACGGCGTACGGCGTACGACCCGCGTCTAGCGTCTGGCGTTTAGCTATCGGCTATCCGCTATCGACCATCGACCTAATCCCTCGGCAACGCCCGGATCTCGTGCGGGAACGGGCTCCCGCCCTCCGGTTCCTCGGTGACGTGGACCTCCTGGAAGCCCGGGGGCATGGTGAACTCGACGAACTTGCCCTCGAAGGTGGGGAGGGCCACGTGGTCGGCCTGGTTGACGCCCCATAGCTGGTAGGTCTTGCCGGGGGGCGGCGGGGGGAGATCGACATAGACCAGCGTGCGGCCGTCGGGGCGGTAGATGGCGCGGCCTACGGCCTTGCCGTTCTCGTCCACCAGGGTCTCGACGCGCGCTTTCGGGTCGGTGAAGGCCTGGACCCAGGGCCACCAGCGGTACGCCCAGCCCCCGCCCCACGCGAGGGCGGCCAGCAACAGCACCGCAGCGGCCTGGGCCAGGACGCGGGGCCAGGGGGAACGCTTCGGCCCAGGCGGTGGGGCGCGGCGGATGCGCCCCATCACCCTGGCCTTGAGCTCGCCCCTGGGCGCGACCGGGGGCACGCCCTGGCTGAGGTCGGCGGCGGTCTCGAGCAGCGCCCGGAGCTCGGCCTGGAGCTCGGGGTGGCGCTCGAGCACTTCCTCCACCGCCTGTCGCTCGGCCTCGGGCAGGGCGTCGAGCGCGTAGAGCGGGAGGAGTTCGCGCAGCTCCTCAGGCTTCACGCAGCACCTCCCGCAGCTTGGCTAAGGCCCGCCCCACGCGGGCCTTTAGGGTTCCCAGGGGCCAGCCCAGGGCCTTGGCGGCCTCGGGGTAGGTCAGGCCCCGGAAGTGCAGCGCCTCGATCACCCGGCGCTCGTCCGGGCTCAGGGTTTGCAGGGCCCGCTGGACGCGCACGCGGTCCAGGGCGGCCCCTTCGTCGAGGCCGGGCCCCGGCAGGTCGAAGGCCTCTTCCTCCTCCGGGGACGGCTCGAGCCCCCGCGGGCGGCTGGCCTCACGCCGCACCCGGTCCACGCAGTAGTGGTGCCCCACCGCCAGGATCCAGCTCCGGCCCGTGGCCCTGCGGCCGTCGAAGCTGCCCGCGCGGCTCCAGATGCGGTAGAAGATCTCCTGCACGCAGTCCTCCCGGGCGTCGCGGTCGAAGCCCATGCGCTGGGCCAGCCCCAGCATGGCCGAGGCGTAGCGGTCGTAGAGGGCCTCGAGGGCCTTCTCCTCCCCCCGGGCCACCAGCGCCAGCAGGGCCTCGTCGGGAAAGCCGTCCCAGTCCATTGGGCCCTATCGTACTGTACGCACTTTGGCGCTTTGTCGGACGGGGGAGAAAGGGCGATGGCCGGGCGCGGGAAAGCGTTGATAGCCGGTAGCTGAACGCCGGGCGTGGGTCGTGCGTCGTACGTCGTACGTGGTACGCAAAACGCGAAACGCAAGACGCGAGACGCCTTGTCACCCCCTTGGCAAGGGGGGCTGGGGGGGATATTCCTTCCCCGGCGCCGGGGAGGGGTTTACCAGGAGCCACTAGCCTTCCGGTGACGGCTGACCGCTGACGGCTGATAATAAAACAACCCCCCATGCCCGGCTTTTACCTTCCCTTCGCCCAGAAACCCGACCCTGCTGCCAACGCGCGGCTGCAGGCGCTGGCTCGAGCCCTCCTGAACGACCCCTTGCCGGGCGTGAGCGACGTGGTGCCGGGGTACGTCAACCTTTACGTCGAGTACGGCGATGGCTCGGCGGAGGCGGCGGTGCGGGCGTGGGTCGAGCGGCACGCGGGGGCGGTGCTCGAGCCCGCCCCTTCCCGCCGGGTCGAGGTCGGGGTGCGCTACGACGGGGAGGACCTCGAGGAGGTGGCGCGGCGCACGGGCCTGAGCGTGGCCGAGGTCGTCGAACTGCACAGCCGGGCGACGTATCACGTCTACGCGCTGGGCTTCACGCCGGGCTTCGCCTTCATGGGCGACGTGGACGAACGGCTGCGGCTGCCGCGCCGCGCGGCCCCGCGCAAGCAGGTCCCGGCGCACCGGGTGGCGATGGCGGCGGGCCAGACCGGCGTCTACCCGCTCCCCTCCCCGGGCGGGTGGCACCTGCTGGGCACGGCGCTCGAGGCCGTCTACGACCCCCGCCGCGCCGAGCCCTTCCGGCTGCAGCCCGGCGACCGGGTGCGCTTCCGCCCCGCCGACGGGCCCACCCCTCCCGTGCCGGAGCGGCTCGAGCTGCTGCCCCCCGAGCCCCGCCACCCCCTGTTGCGCGTGGAGGAGCCCGGCCTGCTGGACCTGGTCGTGGACGCCGGGCGCTTCCGGGCCGGGCGCTTCGGCCTGGCCCGCTCCGGGCCGCTCGACCCCCGCTCGGCCCGCCTCGCCAACGCCCTGGTGGGCAACCCGCCCGGCACGCCCTTGCTCGAGCTCAACCTCACCGGGCCGGTGTTCAGCGTGCTGCGGCCCGCGGTGCTGGCCCTGGCGGGGTACGGGGTGGAAGCCGTGCTCGACGGCGAGGCCGTGCCCTCGGGCCAGAGCTTCGCGGTGCGCCCGGGGCAGACTTTGCGCTTTCGCCCCACGCCCCAAGGGGTGCGGGCCTACCTGGCGGCGGCGGGCGGGCTCGAGTCGGGCCGCTTCCTGGGCAGCGCCTCGGTAGACCTGCGCGGCCTCGTCGGGCGGGCCCTTCGGGCCGGCGACGTGCTGGGGGTGGCCGAGCCTCGAGCCGTGCGCCCCGGCTTCCGCCACCCCCAGCCCGAACTCCCGCCCCGGCCGCGCGTCCGCCTCCTCCCGGGTCCGCAGTTCAGCCGGGAAGCCCTCGAGGCGCTGTGCGCGCGGGCGCTCGAGGTCGGCACCGCCGACCGCATGGGCATGCGCTTGGCCGCCCGCCACGAGGTCCCGGGCGGCGAGGTGGTCTCGGAAGCCACCCCCCTGGGCGCCGTCCAGGTCCCCCCGGGCGGCCAACCCATCGTCCTCCTCAACGACCGCGGCACCCTCGGCGGCTACGCCAAGCCCGCCCTAGTCCACCCCGCCGACCTCCCCCACCTCGCCCAGCTCCGACCAGGGCAACAGCTAAGGTTCGTGAGCCGGGAGCGATGAGCCGTCAGCGGTCAGCTTGTGGCTCGTGAAGGGTATCCCCCCCAGCCCCCCTTGCCAAGGGGGTGACAAGGCGTCTCGCGTCTTGCGTTTCGCGTTTTGCGTACCACGTACGACCCGCGCCCGGCCATCGGCTACCGACCATCGACCATCGGCACTTAGAACGCCACCAACCGGACCCCCTCCGCCTCGAGCGCCTCCCGCACCGCCCGGGCGATCTGCACCGCGTTGGGGTTGTCGCCGTGGACGCACAGGGTTTGCGGGCGCATCTCGACCCAGCCGCCGTCCACCGCCTCGACGCGGCCGTGCAGCGCCATCGCCACGGCGCGGCGAGCGGCTTCGTGGGGGTCGTGGACGACGGCCCCGGGCTGCCCGCGGGCGGCCAGGCGCCCGTCGCGGGTGTAGCCGCGCTCGGGGAAGGCTTCGGCGACGGCGCGCAGGCCCGCCTCGAGGGCCCCGGCCTCGAGCGGCGTCCCCGGCAGCACCACCAGCGGGAGGGCGAGGTCGAAGTCGCGCACGGCCTGGGCGATGGCGCGGGCGGTCTCGAGGTCGCGGGCGGCGCGGTTGTAGAGCGCGCCGTGGGCCTTGACGTGGTGCAAGGGCAAGCCGGCTGCCCGCAGAAAAGCCGATACCGCCCCGATCTGGTAGAGCACGTCGGCGTAGACCTCCTCGGGGGCGGCGGCGAGGTCACGCCGCCCGAAGCCCACCCGGTCGGGGAAGCCGGGGTGGGCCCCCACGGCGAGGCCGTGCCGGTGGGCCAGCTTCACCGAGCGCTCGATGGTGAGGGGGTCGCCCGCGTGGAAGCCGCAGGCCAGGTTGACCGAGGTCAGCAGGCCGAACAGCGCCGCGTCGTGGCCTAAGCTCCACACCCCGTAGGACTCGCCCGCGTCGGCGTTGAGGTCGAGGGTCATGGCCCAAGCCTATCCCAAAGCGCCGGGGCCTGCGTACGGGCGGGCAGGAGGCGGCGTATGGGAAAGCGGGTGCTGGGGTTGCTGGCGGTGTTGGGGTTGCTGGCGTGGGTCATGGCCCAGCGGGTGGGCAGCGCGGCCCCGCCCATCGCGGCGGGCGGGGAGTGGTTCAACACCGCCCCCACCTCCCTCGAGGCCCTGCGCGGGCAGGTGGTGCTGCTCAATTTTTGGACCTTCGGCTGCTACAACTGCGACAACAGCCTCCCCACCCTGCGCGACTACTACGCCAAGTACAAAGAGCGGGGGCTCGAGATCGTGGGGGTGCACACCCCCGAGTTCGACTACGAGAAAGACGCCGCCAAGTTGCGTGCGGCCATCGCCCAAAAGGGGATCACCTGGCCCGTGGTGCAGGACAACGCCTACCGCACCTGGCGGGCCTACGGCAACCGCTACTGGCCGGCCTTTTACCTCATCGATAAGCAAGGCACCGTGCGCTATGTTCACGCCGGGGAGATCTCCGGCCGTTATCCTAAGGGCATCGCGGCGCTCGAGGCACAGCTCGAGAAGCTGCTGGCGGAGTGAGGGCATGCTACGACGGGCCGGCAAACTGGGATGGGCGGTGCTGCTGGGCCTGAGCCTGGCGGCCTCGGCCCCGGCGGGCCTGGCCCACGCCCAGCCGGGCGGCGTGGCGGCGGTGCGCCTCGAGGTGCGCGTCCCCAAGGAATACGTGCTGCACGTGCGCACCAGCATCGGCCTCGCCCACCCCTTCCAGGCGGGCCTGAAGCTCGCCCGCAGCCCCCGGGGCACCCCCTGGC
>NZ_QXDL01000023.1:0-31517 GCF_003574345.1 Calidithermus terrae | reverse complement strand
GGGTTGAGCGGGGCGACCTGGCCGCGCTGCTGGGGGGTGAGCTGGGGGCTGCGGCGCTCGAGGTCGGCCTGGAAGCCCAGCGTGATCAGCACGAAGATCAGCGCCCCGGCCAGTTGCGGCCCCACCCGGCTCACCGCGTTGTTGATGGCCGAGCCCAGCCCGGCCTGCTCGCCGGGCACCGAGACCATCAGCGCGGCGGTGAGCGGGGCCACCAGCAGGCACAGCCCCGCCGCGAAGACCAGCATGGCGGGCAGCACGTCGAGGAGGTAACCGCTCGAGGGCCACAGATTGCCCGGCGCGGCCTGCCAGGGGGGGCTCGAGAGCGGAAGCCGCGCCAGCCACAGCAGCCCCAGCGCCATCAGCAGCGGCCCCGCCACCAGGAAGGGGCGCGGCCCGTAGCGCCCGGCCAGCGCCCCCACGGGGGCCGAGAACAGGCTCAGCGCCAAGCCGATGGGCAAGCCCACCGCCCCGGCGGCCAGCGCCGTGTAGCCCAGCGTCCCCTGGAAGAAGATCGCCTGGTAGTAGCCGCTGACGTAGAGCGCCCCGTAGATCAGGAAGGTCGAGAGGTTGATGGCGGCGAAGGTGCGCGAGCGGAAGAGCGACAGGGGCACCAGGGGGTTGGGCACGCGGGCCATCCAGAAGGGAAAAGCCAGCGTCGCCAGCGCCCCCAGCCCCAGCGCCACGAACGCGCCGGGGTCCCGCCAGCCCTGCTCCTGCCCGCGGATGGCCCCGAAGGCCAGCCCGCCCACCGCCAGCGCCACGATCAGCGAGCCGGTCCAGTCGAAGCGGCCCGCCCTCGAGCCCCCGCTCTCCGGCACCGCGCGCAGCGCGTAGAGCCCCAGCAGCACCAGCGGGACGTTGATCAAGAAGGCCGCCCGCCAGCCCACCGTGTCCACCATCACCCCGCCCACCAGCGGCCCCAGCAGCGTGGTGGCCGAGGACGCCGCCGACCAGACGCCGATGGCCCGCCCCTGCTCCCCCTCGGAAAACCCCGCCCGGATCAGCGCCAGCGAGCCCGGCACCAGCAGGGCGCCGGCCACGCCCTGCAACAGCCGTCCCAGGATCAGCACGTCCATGCTGGGGGCCAGCCCGCACAGAGCCGAGGTGACGCCGAAGCCCACCAGCCCCACCGCGTACATCCGCCTGCGCCCGTAGGCGTCGCTGAGCGCCCCCGCCAGGATCAGCAGGGCCGAGAGGGTGAGCAAGTAGCCGTTGTAGACGTACGACTGCGCCTCGAGCACCCCGAACAGCCCCGAGCGCAGCTCCTGCCCGATGCGCGGCAGCGCCACGTTGACCACCGTGGAGTCGAGGAAGACCACCGCCGCGCCGAGCACGGTGGCGGTGAGGGTCCAGCGCTGGGCGAGGGTCATGGCCCAGCATAGCCGAACGCCCGGCCGTGGGCTCGAGCACTTTCTTGCACCCCGCCCCGCAGGCCCGACATACTGGGGCATGCCCCTCGAGCCCGCTGGAGATATCCCCGTCTGCAAGCTTGCCGGTCGAGGGAGGGTGAAGCCCTCGGCATGAGCCTGCTGCGGCTGGCCTTCGGCCTGGCCCTGGGGCCCGCGGTGGGCCTGGGGCTGGCCCGCTTCGCCTACGCGCTGGTGCTGCCCGCCATGCGTGAGGACCTGGGGTGGAGCTACGCCCAAGCCGGGGGCATGAACACCGCCAACGCGCTGGGCTACCTGCTGGGCTCGCTGCTGGCCGCGCCCCTGATGGCGCGGCTGGGCACGCGCAACACCTTCCTGGCCGGGCTGGGGCTCACCACCCTGGCCCTGCTCCTGTCGGGCTCGAGCCCCCTCTACTGGGTGCTGGTGGCGCTGAGGCTGCTGGCGGGGGCCAGCGGGGCGCTGGTCTTCATCGCCGGGGGCGCCCTGGCCGCCCACCTGGCCTCCCGCGACCCCGCCCGCGCGGCGCTGGCGCTGGGGCTGTACTTCGGCGGGGTGGGCCTGGGCATCGTGGGCTCGGGGGTGCTGCTGCCGGGGCTGCTCGAGGCCCACCCCGAGCGCTGGAGGGTCGCCTGGGTCGTGCTGGGCGCTCTGGCGCTGCTGGGCTCGAGCGCCGCCGCCCTGGCCGCCCTGCGCCTGCAAGACCCGCCCCAGCCGCGCCAGGGCAGCCGGCGGGCGCGGGTGGAGCTGCTTTGGCCCGCCGGGCTGGCCTACTTCCTCTTCGCGCTGGGCTACATCGTCTACATGACCTTCGTGGTCGCGCTGGTGCGCCAGAGCCTGGGGAGCCTCGAGGTCAGCGTGTTCTGGGCGGTGCTGGGCCTGGCGGTGGTGGGTTCGTCGTGGCTGTGGCGGCGCTCCATCCAGCACAGCCGCGGCGGCGAAGCCCTCAGCCTGATCCTGGCGGTGGTGGCCGCCGGGGCCGCACTGCCGGTGCTCTCGCAGGGCCTGCCGGTGATGCTCTTCTCCGGGCTGTTGTTCGGCGGCTCCTTCCTGGGCGTGGTCACCGCCATCACCGCCCTGGTGCGCCAGCGGCTCCCCGGCGAGCAGTGGGGTTACGGGATCGCCGTCGCCACCGTGGTCTTCGCCGCCGGCCAGAGCCTAGGCCCCTGGCTCTCGGGCCTGCTCACCGACGTCTCGGGGAGGCTCGAGGCGGGCTTCATCGCCTCGGTGGCCGTGCTGCTGGCGGGTGCGGCCGTGGCGCGGGTGCAGCGGGGGTGAAGGGGTTTGGGGGGATGCCGGGCGAGGGTCGTGCGTCCTACGTCCTACGTCGTACGCGAGGCGCCAAACGCAAAAAGCGAAATGCTTTGGCCCTCGACCCTCGACAGGCCATAGGCACGGGCCCCTAACGTAAATCCTTGAACGCCTCCGCCTGCCCTAGCCTGCGCCAGCCCCATTGCCAGTGGCCTGCCTCGTCGCGGTAGGCGGGGGGCCAGATCACGGTGGCGGCGCGGCCGCCGATCTGCTCGAGGCGCACCGGGCCGAAGGTCCTCGAGTCCTCCGAGCCGCCCCAGGAGCGGTTGTCGCCCATGACGAAGTAGTGGCCCGCCGGGACCACGTACTCCGGCACGCCCTGCGCGTCGCGGAAGGGCCAGTAGGCGGAGTTGGCGAGGTCGGAGGTCTGGTCCCACTGGCCCTGGACCCTCCAGTAGGGCACGGTGTGGGCCTCCTCGAGCTTGTGGCCGTTGAGGTAGAGCCGGCCCTGCTCCATGCGGATGCGGTCGCCGGGGAGCCCCACCACGCGCTTGATGAAGTAGGGGCGGTAGGTGAAGCCCCACCGGCCCAGCAGGGGCAGGGGTTGCCGGGCGCTGGGGGCGTCGGCGGGGGGTTTGACCACCACCAGGTCGCCGCGACGGTAGCCGCCGTAGCCCAGCCGGTAGAGCCAGGCTTCGTACTTGGGGATGAACACCCGCTCCCACGGGCGCACGTTGGGCAGGTCGCTGGTGCCCAGCACGCCCACGGTGGTGAAGAGGAAGGTGGTGACCAGGAAGGCCACCAGCAGCGCCTCGCCCACCTGGCGGAGCCATTCCCGCCCGAGGTAGGGCCACAACGAGCGGTAGGGTCTGGACGCCTGGGCCTGCGCCCGGGCCGGTTCGGGTTCGGTCATGCTCGCTCCTGCGGCTGCCCGGGGGCAGCAAGGGTCGGAAGGGTCCTGGGGTCAAAGCCGGGCCGCAGTCAAACCCGCAGGGGCGGGGCCCTAGGGCTGGCCTCCCGTACGACGCGGCCCCGGCCCAGCACCCCGTAGCGGGCCGGCCGGCGGGCGAAAGCGCCCCCTACGGCCCCGGACGCCGGGCTACCGCCCAGGCTCGCTGCCGGGCGCCCGGCCTGCAGCCAGGCCAGCGGGACGGGGGCCTCGAGCCCCCCCTGCACGTAGCAGCCCTCCGCCCCGTAGATGGCCCGGCCCGAGAGCCGCTCGAGGCCGTCCGGCGCCGGCGTCTGCGCCGAGGTGTAGGGCAGGAGGTAGATCAGCAACAAGGGCAGGAGCCGGGGAGCGTACCCCCAGAAGCCTTGCCGCCGCCCGAGCATGATGGCCTCGAGTATAGGCCCGGCCGGGTGAGATAGCCCAACATATTGACAACCGTCAATATGTTGCCTTAGGCTGGGGCCATGAGCACGGTGCCCCCGGTCATCCAGCTCGAGCCCGCCCCCACCCCGCAAGCCAGCCTCGAGGCGGCGGCCTGGGTGTTCAAGGCGCTCAGCGACCCGGCCCGGCTCAAGATCCTGGCCTTCCTGGCCGGCGAGGGCACCGGCACCTGTTGCGGCCCCGAGGACGGGGTCTGCGCCTGCGACCTCGAGGCCGTCACCGGGCTCTCCCAGCCCACCGTGAGCCACCACATGAAGTGCCTGATCTCGGCCAACCTGGTCGCCGGGGAGAAGCGCGGGCGCTGGATGTACTACCGGGTCAACCCCCAGGGCTTCGCCCTCCTGCGGGCTTTTTTGCCCCGCATCGGCGGGTGAGTTTTTTTACCTCGACACATTGATAGATTTCAATGTCTCGATCTAAGAGAGGAAGGGTATGAACGAGCAAACCATGCTGATGCTAGCCAAGGAGCGGCAGCGGAACCTGTGCGCGGAGGTCTGCCGTTTGCGCGGGGTGCCACGCCAGGGAAAGGGGTTCTGGGTGGGTCTGCTGGGGAAGCTGCCTTTTGCGTGGCCTGGGGCCCGGTTCACCCTGGCCGCAAGCGCGTGTTGCGTCGAGGCCGAGTGCTGCACGGCCTGAAAAGGAGGATTTTCATGATGAATACCCAGGAGTTTCTGCAAAACCTCGCCCCGCACCCCGACAAGGGCCTGGTCTTCGAGTACGACGCCGGCCAGCGCGTGGCCCCCGGCTACCACGTCACCGAGGTCATGAGCGTGAGCTACGCGAGCATGGACTGCGGCGGGCAGGCCAACGCCTGGCGCGAGACCGTGGTGCAACTGATGGACCCCGGCCCCAAGGACAAGCCCGAGTTCATGCCGGTGAAGAAGTTCCTGAGCATCTACGAGCGGGTGGCGGCCTCGGTGGCGGTAGAGGGCGAGGCGGAGGTGCGCTTCGAGTACGGCAACCCGGCCCGCCCCGCCGTGCACTACCACGTGGGGCGGCTCGAGGTGGAGGGCGACCAGCTGGTGGTGCGCCTCACCCCGCCCGGCGTGACCTGCAAGGCCGCCGACCGGGCGCGCTCGGCGGGCTGCTGCGGCCCCGCCGTGGAGGCGGGCCAGGAGCTCCCGGTGGCGGCTCGAGGCTGCTGCTGAAGTGCGCCGGGGCGTGTGCGATGAAGAGCTATGAGGTCTTGGTGATCGGCGGCGGCCAGGCAGGTCTGGCCGCCGGGTACTTCCTGCGGGCTAGGGGGGTGGGTTTCGCCATCCTCGAGGCCGGCCTCGAGGCCGTGGGCTCCTGGCCCGCCTACTACGACAGCCTCAGGCTGTTCTCCCCCGCCAAGCACTCCAGCCTGCCGGGGATGCCCTTCCCCGGCGACCCCGAGCACTACCCCAGCCGCGCGGAAGTCATCGCCTACCTGCGGGCCTACCGCCAGGAATTCGGCCTCCCGGTGGTCTTGGGGGCCCGCGTGCGGAAGGTGGTGGAGGGCCCCGAGGGCTTCGAGCTGTTCACCGAGTCCGGGGCGCACTTCCGCAGCCGGGCGGTGATCGCGGCCAGCGGGGCCTACTCCAAGCCCTACGTGCCGCTGCTCCCCGGCCAGCAGGACTTCCGCGGGCGCGTGCTGCACTCCTCGAGCTACCGCAGCCCCGGGCCCTTCGCCGGGCGGCGGGTGGTCGTGGTGGGCGCGGGGAATTCGGCGGTGCAGATCGCGGTCGAGCTGGCCCAGGTCGCCCGGGTGTCCCTGGCGGTGCGCGAGCCGGTGGCCTTCGCCCCCAAGCACGTCCTGGGCCGCGACTTCCACGACTGGCTGAAATTCGTTGACCGCGTGCCGCTGGGCCACCGCCTCAACCTGGGGGCCTCCCGGCTGGTGTGGGATAACGGCGAGTACCGCGCGGCCCTCGAGCGCGGCCAGCCCGACCAGCGCCCGGTGTTCGGGCGCTTCACCCCGGCGGGCGTGGTGTGGGCCGACGGGAGCGGTGAGGCGGTGGACGCGGTGATCTTCGCCACCGGCTTCCGCCCCAACCTCGACTACCTCGCCGGGACCCGGGCGCTCGAGGGCGGCCGCCCGCTCCACCGCCACGGCGTCAGCACCACCGTCCCCGGCCTCTACTACGTGGGCCTGCCCGGCCAGCGCTCGGTCGCCTCGGCCACGCTGCGCGGGGTGGGGGCCGACGCGGCCTTGGTGGTGCGGCACCTCGAGGCTCATCTGCGCCGGCCCGCCACCCGGCGACTCCTGCCCCAGCCCCAGTGCTGCTAATCTTAAGCAGATCGGCTATGGACCCCGTCGCCGTGCGCCCCGCCACCGAGGCCGACCTCCCCGCCATCGCCGCCATCTACAACCAGGGCATCCGGGGGCGGGGGGCCACCTTCGAGACCCGCGAGCGCAGCCCCGAGGAACTGCGGGGCTGGCTGGGCCGCCCTGAGCACCCGGTGCTGGTGGCCGAGCGCGGGGGGCGGGTGCTGGGCTGGGTCGCGGCCAGCGGCTACCGCCCCCGGGAGTGCTACGCGGGCGTCGCCGAGTTCTCGGTCTACGTGGCGGAGGAGGCGCGGGGCCAGGGCGTGGGCGACGCGCTGATGGCCGCCTTCCTCCCGGCGTGCGAACGGGCGGGCCTGTGGAAGGTGCTCTCGCGCATCTTCCCCGAGAACGCCGCCTCGCGGGCGCTGTGCCGCCGCCACGGCTTCCGCGAGGTGGGCGTCTACCGCAAGCACGGCAAGCTCGAGGGCGTCTGGCGCGACGTGGTGATCGTGGAGCGGCTGCTGGAGGCCAACCTCACGTGAAGCGCTTTTACGGCTGGAACATCGTCTGGGCGCTGGCCCTGACCACCACGGTGGGCTACGGCATCCTCTACTACGGCTTCGGCGTGCTGGTCAAGCCGATGGAGGCCGAGCTGGGCTGGAGCCGGGCCCAGACCTCGGGGGCCTACTCGCTGGGGCTATTGGTCTCGGGGCTGGCGGCGGTCCCGGTGGGCCACTGGGTAGACCGCCACGGGGCCCGCGGCCTGCTGCTGCTGGGCTCGCTCTTGGGCAGCCTGATGCTGCTGGCCTGGTCGCAGGTGCACAGCCTGGCGGCTTTCTACCTGGTGTGGGCCGGGATGGGCCTGGCGATGGCGATGGTGCTCTACGAGGTGGCCTTCACGGTGGTGGCGGTGTGGTTCCGCCGCTGGCGCCACCGGGCCACCTTCGTCATCACCATGGTGGCCGGGCTGGCGAGCACCGTCTTCGTGCCGCTGGAGACCCTGCTGGTGGGGGAACTGGGCTGGCGCAGCGCCCTCGTCGTCCTGGCCCTGCTCTTCGGGGGGATCACCCTGCCCCTGCACGCCCTGGTGCGCCGCCGCCCGCAGGACCTGGGCCAGTGGCCCGACGGCGAGACCGGCCCCGCCGCGCAGGGGGCCGAGGCCAGCGTGAGCGCGAGGGCCGCCTTCGCGGGCGCGACCTTCTGGTGGCTGGCCGCCGCCTTCACCCTGCTGCGCCTGACCACCGCCGCCGTCGGGGCGCACGGGGTGCCGCTGCTGCTCGAGCGCGGCTACAGCCCGGCCTTCACGGCGGCCGCGGTGGGCTCCATCGGGCTGGTGCAACTGCTGGGGCGGGCCTTCTTCCTGCCGGGCAGCCAGCGCTGGTCGCTCCACCGCGCCACGCTGGGGGTGATGTTCGCGCAGGCGCTGGGCTCGCTGGCCCTGCTGCTGGTGCCGGGCAGCCCGGGCGTGTGGGCCTTCGTGCTGCTGTACGGCATGAGCAACGGCGCGGGCACCCTGGCGCGGGCCGGGCTCACCGCCGAGCTCTACGGCCCGGCCAGCTACGGGCGCATCAACGGCGGCGTGAGCCTGGTGGTCTCGCTCACCCAGAGCCTGGGCCCCATCGGCGCGGGCCTGCTGCACGGGCTGTGGGGCGGCTACGACGCGGTTTTGGGGATTCTGGTCGCGAGTTCGTTGCTGGCGGCGGCGTGCGTGTGGCAGGTGCAGGCCACGCGCGGCCGCCTCGAGGGGGTGCGGTCGTGAGGCGAGCGAGGCCCGAAGACTTGCCGGCGGTGCTCGAGCTCCTCGAGCAAGCCGCCTTGCCGCGGCGGGGCGTGGAGCAGCACCTTGGGCACTTTCTGCTCGAGTTCGACGGCGCGACCCTGGTGGGCTGCGCGGGGCTCGAGGTCTACGGCGACGCCGGGCTCTTGCGCTCGGTGGCGGTGCGCCCGGAGTACCGCTCGCGGGGCGTGGCCGGGCGGCTGGTGGGGGCCTTGCTCGAGCAGGCCCGCCGCCAGGGGCTGAAGAGCCTTTCGCTGCTGACCACCACCGCCGAGGGCTACTTCCCCCGCTACGGCTTCGCGCGGGTGGCCCGGGAGCAGCTCCCGCCCGCCCTGTACGCCTCCGAGGAGTTCCGGGGCGCCTGCCCGGAGGGCGCCGTGGCCCTGCACCTGACGCTAGGCTGACACGTGGGAGTAGGCTATACCCAAGATGAGGCTGCTGATCCTGTGCACCGCCAACTCCGCCCGCAGCCAGATGGCCGAGGGCTGGGCCCGCCACTACGCCCACAAGCACGGCCTCGATCTCGAGGTCCACAGCGCGGGCACCAAGGCCACCCGGGTCAACCCCCACGCCGTCGCCGCCATGGCCGAGCGGGGCATCGACCTTTCGGGCCACGCCTCCAAGACCCTCTACGACGTCCCCGACCCCTGGAACTTCGACTACGTGCTCACGGTGTGCGACTCCGCCGCCGAGGGCTGCCCGGTCTACCCCGCCCGCACCACCCGCCTGCACCACTCCTTCCCCGACCCCGCCGGGGCCCCCGACGAGGCCCGGGCCTTCCGCGAGGTGCGGGACATGATCGGCCCCTTCATCGAGCAGCTGGTCGTGGCCCTCAAGCAGGGCCGGCCCCTCGCCCCGGAGCAGGCGAGCTGAGTCCCGCCCTGGCTTCCGGGCAGGTTAAACCCGCCTTTATCGCCCTCCCATTCAGCCTCTACCCCCGCTCCCCACACTAGGGGGCGTGCTCAGTTGGTTGCTCGGCCTGACCCTGGCGCTGGCCCCCCTCCCCCAACTGCCCTGGATCCCACCGGGCAGCGAGTTGCGGCTGGCCTCGCCGGACTACCGCAAGGTCTACGCGGTGTATCAGGTCCAGCAGCGCCGTCTGGTAGCCCCTGCCAAGCCCATGCCCGTTGCCGCCGCCACCGAACTGCGGGTGATTATTCGGACACCCGACAGGGTTCACATGTACAATGGGCTCAGTGCTTCCAAGGGCGATGTATGGCTGCAGGTCAGCGGGGATAAAATAAGCCTCAACGAATTGCTGACCCGTACCTATCGCTTGGAATTGCCCGGTGGCAAGGTGTTGCCGGAGGTGCGATGAAACAGATCTTGCTCATCGAGGATGATCCGGAAATCGCCCGTCTGCTCCAGCTCGAGCTGGGCGAGGCGGGTTTCAACGTAGACTGGGCCAACGGCGGCATGGCCGGGCTGGTGCGCCTGCGCGAGGCCCCCCCGGACCTGGTGATCCTGGACCTGGGCCTCCCCGACCTCGACGGCGCCGAGGTGGCCCGGCGCATCCGCTCGAGCACCGAAGTCCCCATCATCGTGCTCACCGCCGCCGACTCGGTCGAGCGCAAGGTGAGCCTGCTCTCGGGCGGCGCCGACGACTACATCGTCAAGCCCTTCCACCCCGCCGAGCTGCTCGCGCGCATCCAGGTGCAGCTTCGCCACCGCGAGGGCGGCGAGCAGATCCGGGTGGGGGGCCTCGAGGTGCACCTCGCCAAGCGCCAGGTCAACTACGACGGCCACGAGATGCGCCTCTCCCCCAAGGAGTTCGAGCTGCTCTCGCTCTTGTGCACCCGCCCCGGCAAGGTCTTCAGCCGCGTCGAGATCGAGGAGCACCTGTGGGGGCGGCCGCTCGAGCGCGACTCCAACGTCGTGGACGTGCACGTCGCCAACCTGCGCTCCAAGCTGCGCGAGGCCGGGGCCTACGGCTACCTCCGCACCGTCCGCGGCGTGGGCTACGCGCTGCGCCAGCGGGATAAGGAGTAGGCGGGCAGGGACTAAACGCCAAAGCATGCCGATGGCTGAGGGTCAAGGACTGAGGCGTCTCGCGTTTTGCGTCTTGCGTCTGGCGTGTTGCGTACGGCGCAGGACGTACGGCCTACGACCCATATGACCTTCCGCTTCCGCCTCATCCTCGCCTACACCGTCATCTGGGGCGTGCTGCTGCTGCTGGCGGTGGGGGTGGCGACCTACGCGGTGCGGCAGGGCCTGTACCGGCAGGTCGAGCAGACCCTCCTGCGCGACGCGCAGCGCCTGGGCGAGCTCTACGACAGCCCCACCCCCGGCGGGGTCACGGCCGAGTCGGGCGGCGCCCTCATCACCATCTACCGGCTCGACGGCGCGGGGGCCGGGCAGCCTTACGAGATCACCGACCCCAAGCAGCAACTGCCCAAGGAGGTGGTGCTGCAGGCCGGCATCGCCCCGCGCGTCTACCGGGGGGCCAGCTTCCGCGCCGCCTACATCCGCACGCAGAAGGTGGGGGTGTTCGCGGTGAGCCAGGACACCACCTTCATCGAGAACATCTCGCAGGGGGTGGCCCGCTCGCTGCTGCAGACCCTCTTCCTGCTGCTGCCGGTGGGCGCGCTGCTGATGGCGGTCTCGGGCCGGGTGGCGCTGGCCCCGCTGCAGCGGGCCGCGTGGGCGGTGCGCACCCGGGGCCCCAACAACCTCACCCCCCTGCCCTACAGCGGCCCCTCCGACGAGCTGGGCCAGATCATCGAGCGCGTGAACTCCCTGCTCGAGGCCCTGCGCGAGGCCCAGACCCGCGAGCGGGCCTTCCTGGCCGAGGTCTCGCACGAGCTGCGCACCCCCCTCACCGCCCTCAACGGCAACCTCGACCGCCTCTCCCGCAACCCCGGCGACCAGGAAGCCCTCCTGCGGGCCCGCCGCACCGCCGAGCACCTCTCGAGGCTCGTCGGCGACCTGCTCTCGCTGGCGCGGGGCGAGGCCGAGCGCACCGTCAACCCCCACATCGTGCCGCTGGGCGAATTGCTGAGCCAGGCCGTGGGCGAGTACCCCGGCGTGACCTTGTTCCTGCCGCCCGACCCCCCCGAGGTGCTGGGCGACCCCGACCGCCTGCTGCAGCTCGCCCGCAACCTCATCTCCAACGCCGTCCGCGCCGCCGGGCGGCCCCAGGGCGTGCGGGTGCGCACCTGGATCGACGAGGCCCCCCCCGCCAACACCGCCATAGGCGGCGCGCTGCAGACCCAGAAGTGGGCCGCCTTCTCCGTCACCGACGACGGCCCCGGCATCCCCCCCGAGATCCTGCCCCGCCTGTTCCAGCGCTTCGCTCGAGGCCCCCAAGGCGGCACCGGGTTAGGCCTCGCCATCGCCAAACAGATCGCCGAAGCCCACGGCGGCCGCATCCTCGTCTCCTCCCAACCCGGCAAAACCCGCTTCGCGGTATACCTGCCGCTGCTGGCGGACGCGGAGGAGGAGGCGGAGTAGGAAAGGTCGCAGCAGTCAGCCCTCAGCCGTCAGCAAAGGCCTATGGCAACCCCTCCCCGCGCGCGGGGAGGGAGTATCCCCCCTAGCCCCCCTTGCTAAGGGGGGAACAAGGCGTCTTGCGTCTCGCGTACGGCGTAGGACGTACGACGTACGACGCACGACGCACGACCCGCGCCCGGCCACCGGCGTTCAACCCACCCCCAGCAGGAAACGCAACGCCGCGGGCAGGCGGCGGGCCCAGTCGGCCTCGTTGTGTACGCCCTGCTTGTCCTCGACGTAGAGGTAGTTGCCCTCCTTGTAGCCCTTGCGCTGCAGGATGCGGTGCATGCGGCGCACGTCGGCGAGGTAGCGCCTCGAGCCGACGTTGGAGAGGGTGGACTCCTTGTAGCCCACGTCCATGTACAGCCTGCCCGGCACGAAGGGGGCAGCCTCGGCGTAGTCGAAGGAGCCCCGCTCCCCGAACCAGAAGGACGGGCTCATGACCCCGGCCCCGCCGAAGACCTCCGGGTAGCGGAAGAAGGCGTAGAGGCTGATGAGGCCGCCCATCGAGGAGCCCATCACGAAGGTGTGCTCGCGCTGGGGGAGGCTGCGGAAGTCGCGGTCGATGAGGGGCTTGACCGTCTCGACCAGGAATCGCAGGTAGGTCTCGCCCTCGCCGCCGCCGTACTCGGGGTCCTTGAAGGGGCTGTATTCATCGAGGCGCTTGACCCCGGCGTTGGGGATGCCGACCACGATGGCCTCGAGGCCCTCCCCCGCCAGGTCCTCCATGATCTCGTCCACGTGCCACTCGCCCACGTAGCTCGTCGCGTCGTCGAAGAGGTTCTGCCCGTCGTGCATGTAGAGCACCGGGTAGCGCTTCTGCGAGGCCTGGTAGGACGGGGGCAGGTACACCAGGATGTCCCGCCGGTTGCCGAGCTGGGGGCTCGGCAGGCCGTGAAAGACCCGCACGTCCCCGCTTACGGTGTGCCTCTTGCCCTTGGGGTAACTCTCCCAGCCGACGATCTTCTCAGCGCGCACGTTTCTCCTCCTACGGCTGGGCGGGGTTTTCCGGCCCATATTGCGGCATTGTAACAGCGTTCGATGAGGCAAAGGCGTCAGATGCACAAAGGGTTGGCGCACGGTTGGGGGGGGTGGAACGGGAAGCGATGAGCCGTCAGCGATCAGCCCTCAGCCGTCAGCGGAAGGCTCGTGGCCTATGGCTTGTGGCCCGTGGCTTGTGGTTGACCCCACCCCGACCCTCCCCGAGTGCGGGGAGGGTTTATCCCCCCTAACCCCCCTTGTTAAGGGGGGTAAACAAAGGGCGTCTCGCGTTTTGCGTTTTGCGTCTTGCGTTTTGCGTACGACGTACGACGTAGGACGTACGACGTCCGACCCGCGCCCGGCGCTCGGCGTTCGGCTATCGGCGTTCAGCTATCCGCTATCACCCCCCCGAACTGTTCCCCGCCCTCTGGTCGGCCCTCACAAAGGCTGTCAGGATGCGGTCATGCGGCGGCTGTCCTGGTTCGTCCTCCTCCTCGCCCCGGCATGGGCCAGCCCGTGCAGCCTGAGCTACCTCCCCACCGACGGCCAATTGGCCTGGCGGTACCGCCTGCTGGGGAGCGACCAGACCTACGTGCAGAGCTACAGCCTCCTGGGTAGCCAGGGCTTCGTGGAGATCAGCCGCTTCGAGCGGCAGAACCAGACCGGCCAGCGGCGGTGGAGCTGCACCCCCGAAGGGCTGCAGCCGCAGATCCAGGGGCCGCAGCCCATCCCGGGCGGGGCGGTGGAGTTCGTGCGGCTGAGCGGGGTGTTCTGGCCCCCTGAGCGCGACTGGCGGGTGGGCCACGCGTGGTCCTACCGCTACGAGCTCAGGGGGCGGGTGGCCTTCGTGGAGCTGGGGGGCTACCTCGAGGCCCGCAACCGCATCGTGGGCCTCGAGCGGGTGCAGGTGCCCGCCGGGAGCTTCGAGGCGTTGCGGGTGGAGAGCGTGTTCCAGGGGCGGCTGGGGATCGGGCTCGGCGGCAAGAGCACCTACTGGTTCGCCCGGGGGGTGGGCCTGGTCAAGCAGGTCAGCGAGGGCAACCTGCCGGGCCGCGTCAGCAGCGAGCTGCTCGAGCTCCTCCGCACCGCGCCGCCGGAGCAGCCCTAGGCCGAGAACAGCTCGGCGACCCTGCAGCCAAAGCCCGGCAGCACCAGGGGGGCCTCGAGGGTGTCGCCCTCGCGGAAGGTCTTCATCGAGCCCTCCGGGCTGTAGGCCTCGACCTGCCGGAAGCGGGGGTAGACCAGCCACACCAGCCGGGTCCCGGCGGCGAAGTAGTCCTCCAGGCGCTCCTTGATCTCGTCAACGGTGGCGGTGGGGGCCACCACCTCGACCGCGAGGTCGGGGGCGATCTCCCAGAAGCCCTGGGGCACGCCCTCCTTGGGCACCCGCTCGCGCTGCACGAACCAGATGTCGGGCCCGCGCACCCGGTCGGGGTCGCGGCGCAGCACGAAGCCTGAGTTCAGCCCCACCCGGCCGTGCTGCCCCTGCCGGGCCCACGCGTGCAGGCGGCTGGCGAGTTCGGCGGCGATCTCCCCGTTCTGGGCGCCGGGCGGGGTGTGCTCGTCGAGCCAGGAGCTGTGCCCGGCCGTCTTGGCTTGCGGGCGGCCCTCGTCGCCGCCGGGTTCCGCTTTCTTGACATGCACGCTCATAAGCCTCCTCGGGCCATGCTCGGCGGGATGCTATCGAATTCGCCGCGCCGGAGCGTGAGAATTTAGGCCGGTTTCGATTAACTTCGCGCCCTTTTCGCGCTCGCCAAGCCACCGGAGGGTTAAGCCCGCCGCGGGCGCCACCCAAGGCCCTGCGCCCATTTGACAAAGGCCCGTCGCACGCTCGAGACTGGAGCTCAACATGAAAGTGGCGCTGTTCGTGACCTGCCTGGTTGACCAGTTCTACGCCGAAGCCGGGGTGGCGGCGGTGCGGCTGCTGCGCAGCCTCGGCTGCACCGTGGAGTTCCCCCCGGGCCAGACCTGCTGCGGCCAGCCCGCCTACAACGCGGGCTACTGGGGTGAGGCCCGGCAGATGGCCGAACACACCCTCGAGGTCTTCGAGCACGCCGAGTACGTGGTGCTGCCCTCAGGCTCCTGCACCACCATGCTGCGGGCCTTCTACCCCGAGCTCTACCGCGACAACCCCCGCGCCTTCGCCCGCGCCAGCGGCCTCAGCGCCAAGACCTACGAGCTCGCCGAGTTCATCGTCAAGGTGCTGGGCATCACCCGGCTGGGCCAGGGCCTCGCCGGGCAGCGCGTCGCCTACCACCACGGCTGCCACGCCCTGCGCGAGCTGGGCCTCAAGGACGAGCCCGTCGCCCTGCTGCGCAACGCCGGGGCCGAGATCGTGGACTGGCCCGCCGCCACCGAGTGCTGCGGCTTCGGGGGGCTGTTCTCGGTCAAGCTGCCCGAGGTGTCGCTCGGCATGGCCGACCGCAAGCTCTCGACCCTGCCCGAGATCGACGTGCTCACCAGCGCCGACGGCGGCTGCTTGCTGCACCTGTCGGGCCGGGCCCGAAACCGCGAGCTGCCCTTCGGGGTGAGGCCGCTGGCTTCGGTGCTGTGGGAAGCGGCGCAGAAGCCGGCCGTGGGGAGTGGGGCCTAGCATGAAAATCAAGTCCAACGACTACCCCAAGGAGTCGGCGCGGGTCATCCGCGAGGAGCCCCACGTGCGCGAGTCGGTCACGGGGGCCACGCTCAACTTCGACAGCCGCCGGCGCGCGGCCTACGCCGAGGTGGACGCCGAGGGCTGGCGCCACTTCGCGGAAGGGGTCAAGAACCACGTCCTGATGAACCTCGACCACTACCTCGAGCAGGCCGCCGCGGCCCTCGAGCGCGGCGGCATCCGGGTGCACTGGGCCGAGGACGCCGAAGACGCCCAGCGCGTCGTGGCCGCGCTGGTGCGCGAGAAGGGCGTCAGGCGCGCGGTCAAGGCCAAGACCATGATCTCGGAGGAGCTGGGCATCAACCCGCTGCTCGAGGGCCTGGGCGTGGACGTGCTCGAGACCGACCTCGGCGAGTACATCATCCAGCTTTTGGGGCAGCCCCCCAGCCACATCGTCGGCCCGGCCATCCACCTGGGCCTCGAGCAGATCCGCCGGCTCTTCCACGAGCGCTTCGGCACCCCCCTCGACGCCGCGCCCGACACCCTGGCGGCCGCGGCCCGCAAGCTGCTGCGGCAGGGCTTCCTCGAGGCCGAAATGGGCATCAGCGGGGCTAACTTCGTGGTGGCCGAGACCGGGACGCTGGTGCTCATCGAGAACGAGGGCAACATCCGCCTCTCCACCTCCGCCCCCCGCCTCCACGTCGCGCTGGTGGGCATCGAGAAGCTCCTGCCCCGCTTCTCCGACCTCTCGGTCTTCCTCACCCTCACCGCCCGCGCCGCCACCGGCCAGCGCCTGGGCACCTACGTCTCGCTGATCCAAGGCCCCCGCCGCCCCGACGAGACCGACGGCCCCGAGGAGGTCCACGTCGTCTTCGTGGACAACGGCCGCAGCAGCGTCCTGGCCGACCTCGAGGCCTGGGAGACCCTGCGCTGCGTGCGCTGCGCGGCCTGCCTCAACGCCTGCCCGGTCTACCGCCAGACCGGCGGCCACGCCTACGGCTACGTCTACTCCGGCCCCATCGGCGCGGTGCTGAGCCCGGGGCTGGTGGGCCTGGAGAACACCAAGCCCCTCCCCTACGCCTCCTCGCTGTGCGGGGCCTGCTTCCAGGCCTGCCCGGTGCGCATCCCCATCCCCAAGCTGCTCCTCACCTGGCGCCACCGCGCCGTGGAGGAGGGCCTCACCCCCCGCTTCGAGAAAGCCGCCCTCAAGGGCTACGCCCTGGCGATGACCCAACCCTGGGCCTACCGCCTGGCCTCCAAAGCCCTGCGCCTCCTGCCCGAGAAAGCGCTGGATAACACCGTAGTCCCGGTGCTCAAGGCCTGGGTGGAGGGCCGGGCCGGGCTGAAGCCGAGCCCCAGGAGCTTCAGGGAGTTGTGGGAGGAGGGGATCAAGTGAGGCGCTGTGCGGGCTGCCCGATCACGCCCTGTTCCACCGGATAAGCCGTCCGGTCACATGCGGCGGCAGTTCCCTTTAACGATCCCCCAGGAGGAGCGGCGTGATCTTAGCTACGACCTCCTCGAGCAGCCTGCGGGGCGCCTTGCAGATAAAGTCGGCCTGCCGCACCCGCCAGTCCAGGCTACGAAGCTGGTCGCTTAACACCACCCCGTTTACCGAAAGGCCCTGGGGTAGCGCCACCTCGAAGGGGTAACCTTTGACCTGGCTGGTCAGCGGACATACCAGTGCAAGGCCCGTTTTGCCGTTATAGGACGCCGGGGAGAGGACTAAGGCGGGACGGCGACCCCGCTGCTCGTGCCCGGCCTGCGGGTCGAGGGTCAGCCATACCAAGTCACCGCGTTCAGGCACATAGGGCGGCACTACCAGACCTCTCGACCCACTGCTGGCCCGAAGTCCTGCTCGGCGTGAAGGTTCTCCTCGGTGATCGCCTCGACCAAGTCCTCGAGCTGGTAAAGCGGCTTGTCTACCGGCTCGAGCCAGAGTTTGCCGTCCTCAAGGCGAAGATCTACCCTAGCTTCAGGCTTCAGGCCCAGCTCTGCCGCGAAACTCTTGGGGATCCGGAGGGCCAAACTGTTCCCCCACTGCTGTACTTTAGTCCGCATAAGTATCTACAATGAAGATACGGCGTTCCTTGGTCAGAGTCAAGGTTTAAAAGACCCCTCGAGCCAGATGCCGTGTGATATGAACCCCACCCGAAGCGTTCCGCTAAGCGCGAGCAAAAGCTCATCTGTTACGACCGCTTCGAGTTGCAGCGCTTAGGGCGGGGGCCCCAAAAAGTAAGAACAGATCAAGCGGATTTCTTATGAGGCAATGTTCTCGTCCTGGGTAGGGCATCAAGGCGTATACTCCGGCAAATGCGCGAGCGCATCCTCTCCCGCGTACGACGGGCCCTCGAGCACCGCCCCAGCCCCGTCCTGCCTGACCCCCTCGCCCTGCCGGGACTCTCCCGCGAGGAAGCCGTCGCCCTCTTCACCGAGCGGCTCAGCGGCAACGGGGGCGAGGTGGTGCGCCTGCCCGACCTCGAGGGGGCGCGGGAGTGGCTCGAGGGCTTCGCCAGAAGCTTCAGCGGCGCGGCGGTGAGCCGGATGGTCCCGCCGGTGCTCTACCCCGCCCTGCCCGCCCTGCCGCCCGAGGAGGCCCCGCTGGGCATCTCCTGGGCCTTGGGCGCCGTGGCCGAGACGGGAACGGTGCTGCTCTCCAGCCGCGAGGGGCGGCGCACCCAACTGCTCCCCCCCACCCACCTGGTGTTCGTGCCCGAGGAGGCCCTTTACGCCACGCTGCTCGAGGCCCTTCAGGCGCTCAAGGGCGACCTCCCCTCGGCCATCGGGCTGCACTCGGGCCCCAGCAAGTCGGCCGACATCGGCCAGGTGATGGTCAAGGGCGTGCACGGCCCCGGACGGCTGGTCGCGGCCCTCATCGCCGAGCCCCACGACTAAGTTTGTGCAGGGTGACTCATGACCGAAGTCACCCCGGCCGAAGGGGGGCGAGGGCTCGAGCCCACGGCCAGGGGCTGGAGTTCGGCGGGCCGCGCCCGCGAGGGCTGGCAAAACCGGCGGCAAAGGGTAACATCTAGGCGGAGTTTATGGAACCAGTCAGGGTTACGGATTTCGCCGAGGCCAAGCAGCGCGGGCGCAAGCTGAAAGTGCTCACCGCCTACGACCACCCTACCGCCCAGATCCTCGACGCGGCGGGCGTGGACGCGATTCTGGTGGGGGACTCGCTGGGGATGGTGGTGCTGGGCTACGAGGACACCACGCGGGTCACCCTCGAGGACGTGCTGCACCACACCAAGGCCGTGGCGCGGGGCACCAGGCGGGCGCTGGTGATCGCCGACATGCCCTTCCTGAGCTACCACCTGGGGGTGTACGAGAGCGTGCGCGCGGCGGGCCGGCTGGTGCAGGAGGGCGGCTGCAAGGCGGTGAAGCTCGAGGGGGGGCGGGAGGTGCTGGAGAGCGTGCGGGCCATCCGGGCGGCGGGGATCCCGGTGATGGGTCACCTGGGCTATACCCCCCAGTCGGTCCACGTCTTCGGGGGGCACCGCTCGCAGGGCCGGACTCTCGAGACCGCCCGCCGGATCCTGCAGGACGCGCTGGCCTTGCAGGAAGCCGGGGTCTTCGCGCTGGTGCTGGAGCTGGTGCCCCACAAGCTCGCCGGCTGGCTCACCCAGCGGCTCGAGATCCCCACCATCGGGATCGGGTCGGGGCCGGGGTGCGACGGCCAGGTGCTGGTGACGCAGGACATGCTGGGGCTGTTCCCCGGCTTCAACCCCCGGCACGTGCGTAAATACCAGGATCTGCACGGGCTGTGCTCCCAGGCGGTGCGCCAGTACGTCCACGACGTCGAGAGCGGGGCTTTCCCCACCGAACAGCACTCCTTCAGCCTGGACGAGGCCGTGCTCGAGGCCCTGGAGAGGGAGGTCTGAATGCGCCTGGTCCGAACCATCCCCGAGCTGCGCGAGATCCTGGCCGAGGAACGCCGGGCCGGGAGCATCGGCCTGGTGCCCACGATGGGCTATTTGCACCAGGGCCACCTCTCGCTGGTGGAGGCTTCGCGCGCGCGCAACCGCTTCACGGTCATGAGCATCTTCGTCAACCCCACGCAGTTCGGCCCGGGCGAGGACTTCGCCCGCTACCCGCGCGACCTGGAGCGCGACCGCGCCCTGGCCGAGGCCGCCGGGGTTGACCTCTTGTTTCACCCCGAGGCCGCCGAGATGTACCCTGCGGGCTACCGGACCTACGTCACGGTGGAGGGCCTCTCCGAGCGGCTGTGCGGCCAGTTCCGCCCGGGGCACTTCCGGGGCGTGGCCACGGTGGTGAGCAAGCTGTTCCACCTGGTGCAGCCCCGGCGGGCCTACTTCGGGCAGAAGGACGCCCAGCAGGTCGCGGTGCTGCGCAAGATGGTGCGCGACCTCGACTTCGACCTCGAGATCGTCGTCTGCCCCACCGTGCGCGAGAGCGACGGCCTGGCCCTGAGCTCGCGCAACGTGTACCTGAGCCCCCAGGAGCGCCAGGCTGCCACGGTGCTCTCCCGGGCGCTGCTGTGGGCCAGGGACCGGGTGCTGGAGGGCGAGCGCGAGGCCGCGGTGCTGCTGGAGGGGATGCGGCAGATGCTCGAGGCCGAGCCCTTGTGCCGGCCCGAATACCTCGAGGTCGTGGACGCCGAGAACCTCGAGCCCCTCGCCCGCCTCCGCGGCGACGTGCTCATCGCCCTGGCGGCCTACTTTGGCAGGACCCGGCTGATCGATAACGTGGTGCTCGAGGGGGTGTGAGGGGGTTTTATGCTGCTGGCTATCGACATCGGCAACACCAACATCACGCTGGGCCTGTACCGCGGCGACGAGCTGGGGCCGCGCTGGCGCATCGCCACCGACCCCCAGCGCATGCCCGACGAGTACGGCATCAGCCTGCTCAACCTGCTCGCCTTCAGCGGCCACTCGCCCGCGCAGGTGGACGCGGTGGTCATGGCCTCGGTGGTGCCGCCGCTGACGGGGACGCTGGTCCAGGCCGTGCAGGCTTACCTGGGGAGGAAGCCTTTGGTGGTGGACTCGAGCGTCCAGACCGGGGTGCGGGTGCGCTACGACGACCCCTCGCAGGTGGGGGCCGACCGCATCGCCGACGCCGCCGCGGTGCAGAAGCTCTACGGCGGCCCGGCTTGCGTGGTGGACTTCGGCACCGCCACCACCTTCGACGCCATCACCGCCGAAGGGGATTACCTGGGAGGCGCCATCGCGCCGGGGATCGGGATCGCCTCCGAAGCCCTGTTCCAGCGGGCCGCCAAGCTGCCCAAGGTCGATCTGCAGCGGCCCCCCTCGGTCATCGGGCGCAACACCGTGCACTCGATGCAGTCGGGGCTCCTGTTCGGCTACGTGGGCCTGGTCGAGGGCATGGTGGCCCGCTTCCGCGCCGAGCTCGGGCCCCAGATGAAGGTCATCGGAACCGGCGGCCTGGCCGAGCTCATCGCCCAGGAGACGCCGGTCATCGAGATCATCGCCCCCTGGCTGACCCTCGACGGACTGCGCGTCATCTGGGAGCTCAACCGGTGAACCCCCTGCAAGGCAAGCGCATCGTGCTGGGCGTCAGTGGCTCCATCGCCGCCTACAAGGCCGCCGACCTCGCCAGCAAGCTCACCCAGGCTGGGGCCCTGGTGGACGTGGTCCTGAGCGACGGGGCCGAGCGCTTCGTCACGGCGCTGACCTTCGCCTCCCTCACCGGGCGCAAGGCCCACGCCAGCCTGTGGGACGGCGATGCCCACGTGGTCCACGTCGGCCTGGGCGAGGGCGCCGACTTGCTGGTGATCGCCCCCTGCACCGCGAACACCCTGGCTAAGCTGGCGCAGGGCCAGGCCGACAACCTGCTCACCCTGACCGCGCTGGCCGCGCGCTGTCCCGTGCTGGTGGCCCCCGCCATGGACGGCGGCATGTTCGAGCACCCCGCCACCCAGGCCAACCTCGAGACCCTCCGCCGCAGGGGCGTGCAGGTCCTGGGCCCGGCCCCGGGCCGCATGGCCTCAGGCCTGACGGGGCTGGGGCGGATGCTCGAGCCCGCCGAAATCCTGGGGCACGCCCGCCTGGCCCTGAGCCGTGGCGGCCCCCTGACCGGCAGGCACGTGGTGGTGAGCGCAGGCGGCACCCAGGAGCCCCTCGACCCCGTGCGTTACCTCACCAACCGCTCTTCGGGCAAGCAGGGCTTCGCCCTGGCCCAGGCCGCGCTGGACCTGGGGGCCAGGGTCAGCCTGGTGGTGGGGGCCACCGCCGCCGCCCTGCCCGCCCCCGCCGGGGCCGAGCGCACCGACGTGGAAACCGCCGCCCAGATGGCCGAGGCCGTCCTGGGGCTGTGCCAGGAGGCCGACGTGCTGATCATGGCCGCCGCGGTGGCCGACTTCCGGCCCCGCCAGGTCCAGGCCCACAAGATCAAGAAGGGCGCTTTGCCCCGGGTCGAACTCGAGCACACCCAGGACATCCTGCTGGCCGTGGCCGAGCAGCGCCGCCGGTTGGGCCGGCCGGCGGTGGTGGTGGGTTTCGCCGCCGAGAGCGAGAAGCTGCTGGAAAACGCGCAGGACAAGCTCGAGCGCAAGAGCCTCTCCATGATCGTCGCCAACGACATCAGCGCCCGCGACGCCGGTTTTGCCGTGGACACCAACCGCGTCAGCCTGCTCCTCCCGGGCGGGATGGTCGAGCCCCTGCCCCTCATGACGAAGAGCGAAGTCGCCGAAGCCGTCCTGGCACGGGTGGTCGGACTCCTCCCAGAAGGAGCCGGCAGCTAAGAGCATCTCGTGGCCTGTGGTTTGCCCCTCCCCTTCCCCCCTTGCCAAGGGGGGAGCAAGGTGTTTCGCGTCTCGCGTCTTGCGTCTCGCGTCTCGCGTCTTGCGTTTTGCGTTTTGCGTCTTGCGTACGACGCAGGACGTACGACCCGCATCTTGCGTCTGGCGTTCGGCGTCCGACGTACGACGCAGCACGTACGACCCGCGCCCGGCTACCGGCCATCAGCACCCTCCCCCGCCCAGTGGTTGAGCGGCCCGATGCCCTGCCCGATGCCCGGGGCCGTTTCGATGGCTCGGGTCACGAAACGCTTGGCTCGAGCGACGGCTTCGAGCAGCGCGACCCCCTTCGCCAGCAGCGCGGCGACCGCGGCGGAGAGGGTGCAGCCGGTCCCGTGGGTATGGGCCGAGGGGATTTTTCGGGCGGGGAAGAGGTGCAGCGCGTGGCCGTCCCACAGCACGTCGGTGGCCTCTTCCCCGGCGAGGTGGCCGCCCTTGAGCAGCACGGCCCCAGGCCCCAGGCTCGCCAGCAGCCGGGCGGCTTCGCGGGCGTCGGCGAGGTCGCGTATGGGCTGGCCCAGCAGGGCCTGGGCCTCGAGCAGGTTGGGGGTCAGCAGCGTGGCGAGGGGGAGCAGGTCGGCCTTGAGGGCCTCGAGGGCGCGCGAAGGCAGCAACTCCTGCCCGTTCTTCGACACGAGGACGGGGTCAACGACCAGGGGCAGGGCGGCCTGGGCGAGCACGGGGGCGATGGCCTCGAGGGTGGCGGCGTCGCCCAGCGCCCCGGTCTTGAGGGCGTGGGCTCCGGGGTCGTGCAGCACGGCTTTTAGCTGGCGTGCGACCAGGGTGGGCTCCAGGGGCACGACCTCGCGCACCCCCAGGGTGTTCTGCACGGTCAGCGCGGTGACCACGCTCATGCCGTAGACCCCGAGGCGGTGGAAGGTCTTGAGGTCGGCCTGGAGGCCGGCGCCGCCGCTGGGGTCGCTGCCGGCGATGGTGAGGGCGATGGGGAAGGGCACCGGGGCCTCCGGGGGTTCAGGCCGGCTCGAGGTCGCTCACGCGGGCCCTTCCGCGCAGCACGGCCTCGACCAGGTTCATCGGGCAGAAGGGGCCGCACATGCTGCAGGCCTTGGTGCGGGTGGCGCGGGTCTCGTAGAGCCTGCGGGCCTCCTGGGGGAACAGGCACAGCTCGAACTGGCGCTCCCAGTCGAGGGCGTAGCGGGCCTGGCTCATCTGGCGGTTGCGGAGGAGGGCGGCGGGGTGGCCTCGAGCCACGTCGGCGACGTGGGCGGCGAGCTTGAAGGCGATCACGCCCTCGCGCACGTGCTCGACGGTGGGCAGGGCCAGGTGCTCGGCCGGGGTGAGGTAGCACAGCATGTCGGCGCCGTGCCAGCCCGCGACCGCCCCGCCGATGGCGCCCGCTATGTGGTCGAACGCCGCTGCGGTGTCGATGGGGAGCATTCCCAGGATATAGAAGGGCGCGTGGTCGGTGAGCTTTTTCTGCAACTGCACGTTGGCCTGGATCTCGCCCAGGGGGACGTGCCCCGGCCCCTCGACCATCGCCTGCACCCCGGCCCGGCGCGCCCGTTCGACCAGCTCACCCACCAGCAGCAGCTCCTGGATCTGGGCGCGGTCGGTCGCGTCGGCCAGGCAGCCAGGGCGCAGCCCGTCGCCCAGCGAGAGGGTCATGTCGTAGGTGCGGGCGATCTCGAGCACGTCATCGAAGCGTTCCCACAACGGGTTTTCCCGCTCGTTGCGCAGCATCCACGCCGCCAGCATCCCGCCCCCGCGCGAGACGATGCCGGTGACCCTCGAGCCGTTGCGGTAGCGGCGCAGGCTCTCCTGGGTCACCCCGGCGTGCACGGTGACGTAGTCCACCCCCGAGCGGCCGTGGCGCTCGATGACCTCCAACAGCTCGTCGGGCGTCATGTCGAAGACGCTCTTGCGCCGGGCGGCCTGGAATTCGGCCTCGTAGATGGGCACGGTGCCCAGCGGGACGGTGCTGGCCTCCAGCGTCATCTCGCGGATGCGGGCCAGGTCGCCCCCGGTGGAGAGGTCCATCACGGCGTCGGCGCCCGCCTCGATGGCGGCCCGGACTTTCCGCACCTCCTGCTCGGGGTCGGCGAAGTCGTAGGAGGTGCCCAGGTTGGCGTTGACCTTCACCCGCATCCCCTCGCCGATGGCGGTGAAGCGGGCCAGGGTGCGGTGGTTGGGGTTGGCGGGGATGACCACCCGCCCCGCGGCCACCTGCTGCCGCACGAACTCGGGCTCCAACCCTTCGGAGTGGGCCACGTAGGCCATGGCTTCGGTGACGATGCCCTTGCGGGCGGCTTCAAGCTGGGTCATGTCGGCTCCTTGTGCTATCGGCTGTTGACTATCGATCCTCGGCGACTCACCGGCGTGCCTTCCAGGACTCCAGCACCATCGCGGTGACGCGGCGGGCGGTGGCCGGGGCCAGCAGGATGCCGTTGCGCCCGTGCCCGGTGGCGGCCAGGATTCCGGGCTCGAGCCGCCTTACCGTGAGGGGGCCCGCCGGGCGGTAGCCCCAGCGGCTCTGGAGGACAGGGGCACCGTGGAGGTGGGGGAAATGCGCGTCGCGGTAGCGGTGCAGCCAGCGGAGCCCCTCCGCCTCCACGCCGGGCTGCCAGCCTTCGCGCCGGGTGGCCCCCAGGTAGACCCGCCTCCCGCGGGGCAGCGCATAGCCCGCTCCTGCGAACACCGGTCCGGGCGGCGCTGGGGCCGCCAGCAGCAGGGCTTCGCCCTTGAGCGGGCGTACCCCCAGGCCGAAGCGGCCCGACCAGGCCCCGCTGGCGATCACGATCTGGCGGGCCGCGATGCGCTGGGTGAGGGTGTGGACCCAGCCGGGCTCGAGGCGCTGGGCTTCTTCCGCTCGCACCGTGCCGCCCAGGCTCACGAAGGCTTTTTGCACGGCGGCCAGTAGCCGAAGCGGGTCGAGGTAGCCGCCGGGGCGGGGCTCGAGGTCGCGCAGGGTGTGCCAGCCCTGGAGCAGGGGGCGCTCGAGGCTCCAGACGCCGCTCAGGACCACGGGGACCCTGACCCCGCAGGCCGCTTCGAGTTCGCGCGCGAGCCCGGGGTAGCACTCGAGCCCTTCCCGGGCCCACTCGAGCAACTCCCCGCCAAGGCCCTCGGCGTAGGGGGCCAGCATGCCCGCCGAAGCCTGGGTGGCCTGCCCGGCCTTGCCCGCCTCCAGCAGGGTGACCTCGAGCCCCGCCTGGCACAGCCGGTAGGCGATGAGGCTGCCGATGATGCCGCCGCCCACCACCACGACCTCGCTCATAGGGGCAGCTCCGGTTGGGGCAGGGGCACGCCCTGGGCCGGGCTGGAGGGGCTGGCGACGGCGCGCTCGGGCATGGGCCCGGCTTCATAGGCCCTGCGCCCCGCTTCGACCGCCTGGCGGAAGGCGGCGGCCATCGCCACGGGGTCCTGGGCCTCGGCAATGGCGGTGTTGACCAGCACCGCGTCGGCGCCCAGCTCCATCGCCCCGGCGGCTTCCGAGGGCCAGCGCAGCCCGGCGTCCACCACGATGGGCGGCAACTGGGCGCGCTGCTGCGCGAAAATCTCCAGCATGGCCCGGTTCCTGAGGCCCTGCCCCGAGCCGATGGGGGCGGCCAGGGGCATCACGGTGGCACAGCCGAGCCGGGCCAGCCTCTGCGCCAGCACCGGGTCGGGGGCGATATAGGGCAACACCACGAAGCCCTCCTGCACCAGAACTTCGGCAGCGCGCCAGGTCTCCAGCGGGTCGGGCAGCAGGTAGGTGGGGTCGGGGATGACCTCCAGCTTGACCCAGTCGCTTCCCGTAAGCGCCCGCCCCAGCCGCGCCAGGCGCAGGGCCTCGACGGCGGTGCGGGCTCCGGCGGTGTTGGGCAGCACCCGGTAGCGCCGCCAGTCCAGCGCTTCCAGCAGGCCCTGGTGCCCGGCGGCCCCCACCTCGACGCGCCGGACGGAGACGGTCACCGCCTCGGCCCCGGAGGCCTCGAGGGCCTCCCGCATCAGCGCGAAGTCGCGGTACTTGCCCGTGCCCACGAGCAGGCGGCTGTTCAGGCGCTGGCCTGCGATCACCAGTGCGCTCACGGCTAGCCCCCCTGTATCACGGCCACGACCTCCACCACGTCCCCCGCCGCCAGGGGGCGGGCCGGCCAGCGGCCTTTGACCCAGATCTCGTCGTTGAGCATCACGGCGACGGTGTCGGGGCTTATTCCCCGCTGGCTGCACACGGCTTCGACCACCTCGCGCAGGCTCCTTCCCTCGGCCTCCACGGCTTTGCCGTTAATCCAGACCATCCAGCCACCTCCGCATGCGCGCGGCGACCTGTTCGGGGCGGGGCGCGTCCAGAATGGCCCGCACCACCGCCACCCGGCGGGCCCCGGCCTCCAGCACCCTGGGCAGCGTGTGCTCGTCGATGCCCCCGATGGCGAACCAGGGCACCCGGAGGTTTTGCGCCGCCCACCGCACGTACGCCAGGCCCGTCGCGGGTCGCCCTGGCTTGGTGGGGGTTTCCCACACCGGCCCCACCGAAAGGTAGCCCCGGTCGCCCTCGAGCGCGGCCTGCTCCCGCAGGGCCTGCTCGGGTTCATGGGTGCTGCGCCCGACCCAGCCCGCGAAGAAGCGCCGGGCCTGGGCCACGCTCGGGTCCTTCTGTCCCAGGTGCACACCGTCGGCCTCCAGCAAGGCCGCCAGGTCGGGGCGGTCGTTGATCACCAGCGGCACCCGGTAACGCGCGCACAGGGCCCGCAGCTTCTCGCCGAGCTCGAGGACGCAGCGGGCCTCGTGGCCCTTGGCCCGCAATTGCAGCAGCTCGACCCCGCCGTCCAGGGCGGCCTCGAGGCGCTCCAGCAACACCGCCTCCGGCTGGCCGGGCCGGGGGCTCGCCACCAAATACAGTTTTCCTGACAAAAAACCACCTCCTGGACCGGCGAAGGGCCAGGAGGAACGGGTACACGTTGGACTGGACAGGTTTTTCCACGGGCTTCCCTCCGCCGGTGCTAACCGGATCAGGTTCCAAGGGTTACAGGACTCAACCTGTTCTCAGCCCCCGCAGGGGCACCCCTAGCCGATCACCCCAACGCTATCAGGCCGTCACCGACCCCGTCAAGGCCGGCGCGGAGGCCCGCCCCAGCCCTCCCTGCCGCCCGCCTGGCGGGCCCGCGTCGAACCCGAATTATCCCGATTTCACCGCAAATCCGAACGGTTATCCCATGAAAACAGTGCCTCTATCGGCAAGAGTTCCACTCGACACGTCCAGGAGCCGATGAAAACCACTTGAAAGCCAATCCACATACGTTTTAGCCCTCGAGGCGTACACTCCCTCCATGAAGGCCACAACCCTAGGAGAGCTGAAGCGTTCCTACCCCATGGCCAAGCTCCAGCGCAGCGTCAAGGACGAGGCGCGGGAGAACCTCATCGCCAAATTGCGCTCGGGCGAGCGGCTGTTCCCCGGCATCCAGGGTTACGACGACTCGGTGGTGCCCGAACTGGTCAACGCCGTGCTGGCCCGCCACAACTTCATCCTCCTGGGCCTGCGCGGGCAGGCCAAGAGCCGCATTCTGCGCCAACTCACTGAACTCCTCGACGACGAGGTGCCCGCCCTCCCCACCGACCTGCGCGACAACCCCCTCAAGCCGCTCTCCGCGGAGGCCAAGCGGCTGCTGGAGGAGGCCGGCGACGACGCGCCCATCGTCTGGGTCCCCCGCGACGAGCGCTACGTGGAGAAGCTCGCCACCCCCGACACCACCGTGGCCGACCTGCTCGGCGACATCGACCCCATCAAAGCCGCCCGGCGCGGCACCGGGCTCTCCGACCTCGAGGCCGTCCACTACGGCCTCCTGCCCCGCGCCAACCGGGGCATCTTCGGCATCAACGAGGTCGCCGACCTCGCCCCCAAGGTGCAGGTGGCGCTGTTCAACATCCTGCAGGAGGGCGACGTGCAGATCCGGGGCTACCCCGTGCGCCTGCAGCTCGACGTCTGGATCGCCTTCACCGCCAACCCCCAGGACTACACCGCGCGCGGCAAGATCGTCACCCCGCTCAAGGACCGCATCGGCTCGGAGATCCGCACCCACTACCCCAAGACCCTCGACGAGGGCTTAGCCATCACCCAGCAGGAGGCCTGGACCGCGCGGGAGGAGGGGCTCTACATCCCCTCCTACGTGGCCGAAGCCTCCGAAGCCGTGGCCTTCGTGGCCCGCGAGGACAAGCGGGTGGACAAGACCTCAGGGGTATCGCAGCGCCTTTCCATCAGCCTGCTCGAGCTCGTGGCCTCCAACGCCGAGCGCCGCGCCCTGCAGTACGGCGAGCGCACCGTGGCCCGCCCCATCGACCTCTACTTCGCCCTGCCCGCCATCACCGGCAAGATCGAGCTGGAGTACGAGGGCGAGATGCAAGGCGCCGAGCGGGTGGCCCGCGACCTGCTGCAAAAAGCCTTCGGGCTGGCCTACGGCGAGCGCTCGAAGGGCCTCAAGACCGACGAGGTCGTCGAATACTTCGCCCAGGGCAACCTCCTCACCCTGCCCGAGGACGCCAAGGGCGCCCTCGAGGAGATGAAGAAGGTGCCGGGGCTGCTCGAGGCCGCCCGCCGCCTGGAGAGCCACACCACCCCCGAGGCCACGGTGGCCGCCGGGGAGTTCATCCTGGAGGGCCTGGCCGGCCGCCGCAAGATCGCCCGCGGCGAGGAGAGCTACAGCGCCCCCGTCGAGCGCGAGCGGGAGCGCTGGGGGAGCGGGAACTGAGATGCCCAACGCCGGACGCAAGACGCGAGACGCCACCCGCCGGGGCCGGGCGTCGGGCGTTTAGCGTTCGGCAGCGCCGGAGGCAGCATGCGCGTCCGCTACAGCAAGTACGAATCCAGCCTCGACGACCTGACGAGCTCCGAGCTCATGGACATGCTCGAGGACTTCCTCCTCGACTCGGGCTTCTCCGACCCCTACAACCGCTACCAGCCCGACCCCGACCGCACCCCCACCCTCGAGGACCTCTACGACGCGCTCCTGCAGGCGCTGCTCGAGCAAGACCGCATCCCCGAGGAGTGGCTGCGCGAGGCCCGCTTCGCCGACCGCAAGGAGGACACGCGGCTGTACCGCGAGATCCAGAAGCTCATGCAGCGGCTGCAGGAGGAGGGCTTCATCCGGCTGCCCGGCAACGACCCCGCCGACCCCGCCAGCGGCCAGGGGATGCAGGGCGAGGCCCAGGACGCCCGGCTCGAGCTCACCAACAAGTCCGTGGACTTCCTGGGCCTGCGCTCCTTGCGCTCGCTGATGGGGGCCTTGGGCAAGAACAACCCCGGCGCCCACATGACGCGGCACTACGCCTCGGGGGTGGAGTCGAGCGGCGAGACCAAGCCCTACGAGTTCGGCGACCAGCCCACCCTCAACATCCCCGAGACCCTCAAGCGCGCGGCCATGAAGGGGATGGAGAACCTCGAGGAAGAAGACCTCATCATCGAGCTCGCCGAGTACACCGCCGCCATGAACACGGTCGTGCTGCTCGACTGCTCGCACTCGATGATCCTCTACGGCGAGGACCGCTTCACCCCGGCCAAGCGCGTGGCGCTGGGGCTGGCGCACCTCATCCGCACGCAGTACCCCGGCGATGAGGTGCGCTTCGGCACCTTCCACGACTCCGCCGAGGAGGTGCCCCTGGGGCGGCTTCCCACCGTGCAGGTAGGGCCCTACCACACCAACACCGCCGAGGGCATCAAGCTCGCCCGCAAGATCCTGCGCAAGATGGGCGGGGAGATGAAGCAGATCATCATGATCACCGACGGCAAGCCCTCGGCGCTGACCCTGCCCTCCGGCCAGATCTACAAGAACGCCTGGGGCCTCGACCCCGTGATCCTGGCCGAAACGCTCAAGGAAGCCACGCTGGCGCGCAAGGAGGGCATCCCCATCCACACCTTCATGCTCGCGCGCGAGCCCGAGCTGCTGGCCTTCGTCAAGAAGCTCACCCAGATCACCCGGGGCAAGGCCTACCTGACCACCCCCGCCAACATCGGGCGTTACGTGCTGATGGACTTCCTGACCCGTAAAATTAGCCGCAATTGAGACAAACCTGACGGTTCGCGCAAAAAATTCCTAAACCCGCCCCTCGAGCAGCCGCGGTGCGGGTTTTTCCGCCGGATTAAAAGAAGTTAACACAACGGAAAATTGGGTGAGAAGTTCGCCTGGCGAAGGTGAGGGACGTTTATCCCATCAGGGCGTCATCAGCTTGCATTCAGCTTCACCCAACATGATAGAAATTTCGTGTAAACCACGGGGAAGCTAAACACAACTTTAGGGTCCTCTAAAGGAAGGGCGTTACGCATTCGACTATAAATTCGCGGTGCGGAGTTACGTTCCGTTACCCCCTCGAGGCAGAAATATGAGTGCATACCGATCCTTCACCCCGGCATGGAAGCGTGCTCGCACGCTCGGCTTCGGGCTGGTCGTAGCCCTGCTGGCCGCGTGTAACAGCGGCTCCAAGGACTCCGTCAAGCCCGCGATCAACCTCTACAACCCCCCCTCCGACAGCCAGGTCTCGGGCGACGGGTGGCAGCTGTCGGGCATGGTGGCAGACAACCAGGAGGCCGCCAAGCTCAGCTACCGCATCAACGACGGTGAGGAGCGGGAGATCGAGCTGACGGGCCTGGCGCAGTTCCGCTTCGGGCTCAACATGCGCGAGCTCAAGCCCGGCAAGAACACCATCACCCTCACCGCCACCGACAAGGCGGGCAACAGCAGCACCCGCGTGGTGGAGCTCAACTTCGCGGCGGCCACCTCGGCCACGCCCGTCATCAGCCTGAGCACGCCGGGCAACAACTCCACCACCGACTCCAACACCGTGCGCCTGACCGGCTCGGCCACCGACGACGTCAGCGTGACCCGCATGACCTTCAAGCTCAACAACGAGCCCGAAGAGCCCATGTCGATCACGCCCGGCAGCAGCGTGAGCTTCAACCATACCGCCGGCTTCCTCAGCCCCGGGGCCAACACCATCAGCGTCATCGCCTACGACGGCAACGGCAACCGCAGCGTCAGCAACGTCACGGTCAATTACGGCAGCGCCCCGCCGCCCCCGCCGCCCTCGGGGTCGGGAGCGGTTCCCACGGTGAGCCTGAGCCAGCCCGCCAACGGCGTGACGGTGAGCACCACCACCGTGCGCATCCAGGGCACCGCCGGCGACGACAAGGGCGTGACCCGGCTGACCTTCAAGCTCAACGACGAGCCTGAAGAGGTCATCGCCATCACCTCCTCCACCAGCGTGAGCTTCGCCCGCACCATCGGCTTCCTCAAGCCCGGGGCCAACACCGTCACGGTCTTCGCCTACGACGCCGACGGGAACAAGGGCTCGAGCACCGTCACCGTCAACCACGGCAGCGGCGGCAGCAACACCCCGCCCACCGTGAGCATCACCCAGCCCACCAACGGCAGCAGCACCACCAGCACCAGCCTCGCCGTCCGGGGCAGCGCCACCGACAACGCCAGCGTGACCCGCATGACCTACCAGCTCAACGGCGGGGCCGAGCAGAGCGTGAGCATCACCAGCGGCGCCAGCGTCTCCTTCAGCTTCAACGCCAGCGGCTTCCGCGAGGGCAGCAACACCCTCACCGTCAACGCCTACGACGCGGCGAACGCCAAGGGCAGCGCCAGCGTGAGCTTCACCTTCTCCAGCGGCACCACCCCCCCTCCCCCGCCCAGCGGCGGCGCCAACCCCACGCTGC
>NZ_QXDL01000229.1:0-5815 GCF_003574345.1 Calidithermus terrae | reverse complement strand
CTTTTCACCCCACCCAAAACCCCCACTCCCCGCCCAGCACCCCGAGGCCCTGCAGGTAGTCCCGGACGGCTTTCTCGCCCTGGCTTAGCGCCTCCTGGAAGTCCGCTCGGCCCAGCAGGTACAGCAGCGAGGCCAGCTCGCCGATCACGGTGAAGCCCCGGAGGGCTTGCTCCTGCTCCCAGAGGCCGTGCGCCAGGCGCTCGGAGCTTTGCCAGGGCCTGCTCAGGTAGTGCTCGGGGCCGTGGTGGGGGCGCAGCCGGGCCTCGTAGGCGGAGCGCTCGGCGCCCTGCAGGGCGGGCACGGCGCCGGGGGCGCAGTAGCGGGCCTCGAGGTCGGTGAGGACGCCCCGGCAGGCCAGGGGGCGGGCGGCGTAGGCCGAGCAGGTGCCCTCGGGGGTGAGCAGGGGGCAGGGGTTGGCCTCGGCGAAGTAGCGGCTGGGGAAGTCCGGGGTGTTCTTCTCCCGGCGGAGCCGCTGCAGCCGCAGGGCGCCCTGGGCCTGGGCGCGCTCGAGCGCCCGCGGCTCCAGCCGCGCCCGCAGGTACTCGGCCTCGGCCAGCCCCACCGTCACCAGCGCGTGGCAGCAGGCCGCGCAGCCCGCCCGGCAGCTCGGGCGCAGGCCGGCGCGCTCGAGGTAGCGCGCGCTCCGCGCGTCCTGGGCGCGGTGGGCCTGGGCAACTTTTTCGTCCATCTCCCCCATTTCCTCCCCGAGTGTACGGCCTGAGGTCAAGCGGGCGTGAAGCCGGGGTGCTCGAGGTTAACGCCCGGCACAATTATGCGTCCCCGCCGGAGAAAGGCCCTTCATGTTGGCGGTTTACGTCCTGGAGTTTAGCCCAAGGTGGTACAATCCCCCAGACATGAACGTACTGGGTCGCATCACAGCCATGCCCACCCTGCCGGAGCCCGTCAAGGGCCTGCGCGAGGTGGCCTATAACCTCTGGTGGAGCTGGAACCCGGCGGCGCAGCAGGTGTTCGACCGCCTCGACCCGTCGCTTTGGAAGCGCTTCCGCGGCAACCCGGTCAAGGTGCTGCTCGAGGTCCAGCCCGAGCACCTGCAAAGCCTCGCCCAGGACGCCTCCTTCAAGGGCGAGGTCGAGGCGGTGGTCTCGGCCTTCCAGAAGTACCTCGCAGCCCGCCCCAAGAACCGGCACGAGGTGGCCTACTTCTCGATGGAGTACGGCTTCCACGAGTCGCTGCCGATCTACTCGGGCGGCTTGGGCATCCTGGCGGGCGACCACATCAAGTCGGCGAGCGACCTGGGCTTGAGCCTGGTGGGGGTGGGCATCTTCTACCACCAGGGCTACTTCCGCCAGGTGCTCACCGCCGAGGGCCAGCAGACCGAGGCCTACGACGAGTACAGCGCCACCGAGCTGCCCCTCACCCCCGTGCACGACCTCGAGGGCAAGCCCCTGCGCGTGGGCGTGGAGTTCCCCGGCCGCACCGTCCACGTCACGGCCTACAAGGCCCAGGTGGGCGCCATCCCGGTCTACCTCATGAGCACCAACCTCCCCGAGAACTCCCCCGACGACCGCCGGATCACCGCCCGCCTCTACGAGCCCGGGCAGGAGGCGCGCATCCAGCAGGAGCTGGTGCTGGGCGTCGGCGGGGTGCGGGTGCTGCGGGCGCTGGGCCTCTCCCCCACGGTCTTCCACATGAACGAGGGGCACGCCGCCTTCCAGGGCCTCGAGCGCATGCGCGAGCGGGTCGCGGCCGGGATGCCCTTCCGCGAGGCCCTCGAGCTCGTCGCGGCCTCTTCGCTCTTCACCACCCACACCCCGGTGCCCGCCGGGCACGACACCTTCCCCCTCGAGCTCATCGACCGCTACCTCGACGGCTGGTGGGGCCGCCTCAACCTCAGCCGCGAGCAGTTCCTGGCGCTGGGGCTGGAGCAGAAGGAGTACGGGCCGGTGTTCTCGATGTCGCACCTGGCGCTGGCGACCTCGAGGGCCGCGGGCGGGGTGTCCGAGCTGCACGGGGCGGTCTCGCGCGAGATGTTCCACGGCATCTGGAGGGGGCTGGAGGTCGAGGAGGTGCCCATTTCCCACATCACCAACGGGGTACACACCTGGACCTTCCTCCACCCCGAGCTCGCCGAGCTCTACGACCGGGTCTTCCCCAAGGAGTGGCGGGATAAGCCCTGGGAGCCGGGCCTGTGGAAGGCCGAGCTGCTGAGCGAGTCGGAGCTGTGGCGCATCCGCAACAAGCTGCGCCTGCACCTCGTCAACGACGTGCGCCAGCGGCTCTACGAGACCCGTCGCCGCAACGGCGAGGTCCCCGCCCGCCTGCGCGCCACCGAGAAGGTGCTCGACCCCGCCGCCCTCACCATCGGCTTCGCCCGCCGCTTCGCCACCTACAAGCGCGCGGTGCTGCTGTTCAAAGACCCCGAGCGGCTGCTGAAGATCATGAACGGGCCCTACCCGCTGCAATTCGTCTTCGCGGGCAAGGCCCACCCCAAGGACGACCCCGGCAAGGCCTTCATCAAGGAACTCGTCGCCAAGATCAAGGAACTCGGCCTCGAGGACCGCATGATCCTGCTGGAGAACTACGACATGGGCATGGCCCGCACCCTGGTGCAGGGCGTGGACGTGTGGCTCAACACCCCCCGCCGCCCCATGGAGGCCTCGGGCACCTCCGGCATGAAGGCCGCGCTCAACGGCGCGCTCAACTTCTCCATCCTCGACGGCTGGTGGGCCGAGGGCTTCAACACCCGCAACGGCTGGGCCATCGGCGACGAGCGGGCCTACGCCAGCGACGAGGCCCAGGACACCGCCGACGCCCAGGGCCTCTACGACACCCTCGAGTTCGAGATCTTGCCGCTGTTCTACGCCCGCGGCGCCGAGGGCACCCCCAGCGGCTGGCTGACCATGGTGCGCGAGAGCATCAAGAGCTGCGGCCCCACCTACTCCGCCGCCCGCATGGTGCACGAGTACGACCTCAAGTTCTACAGCCCCATCGCCGAGCGCGCCCGCTCGCTCGAGGCCCAGAACGCCGAGAAGCTCAAGGAGCTGGCCAACTGGAAGGGCCAGCTCGAGCGGGCGTGGGGCAACGTGCGGCTGTGGGTGGACAACCCCGGCGACACCATGGCCAACGGCGAGGGCATGCCCGTCAAGGCCTACCTGGTGGCGGAAGGGCTCCCCGAGGACACCCTGCGCGTCGAGCTGGTGGTGCGCCGGGGCACGGGGGAGCTCGAGGTCGTCGCGCTGAAGCCGCAGGGCCGCGAGCGCGAGGCGCTGGTCTATGGCGGCACCTACCTCCCCAGCCGCCCCGGCTCCTACGTCTACGGCGTGCGGGTGGTGGCGGCGCACCCCAGCCAGAGCGAGGTCGAGTTCGTGCGCTGGGCCGGGGAGGTGCCCCAGCCCGAGTACGCCCACCGTTAACTATCTCCGGGATGGCCTCACAGCAGGAACCTGTCAGGGCGAATCTTGTCCCATCAGGAGTCAATCGTAGAACAATGCGATCGTCGCCGTGGTTGGAAAAGGTTTTCTATCTAGCGCTGCTGTACTTCCTGCTGCTTGAATTCCTTGTCCCGGAACTTCAAAAAGTGTGGGCAATAAAACTCGGCCTATACCTTGCAACCGGATTCATGTTGCTGCACTTCCTGACATGGCTGCTACAGTGGCTAGGCCGAGTGCGACAGCATCCTAGGGCGGCTATAAGCTTAGCGTTGAGCCTCATCTCCCCACCTATCCTTGCAACGGGCTTCCTCCAGCTTATCGCTGGATTCGTAGCCTTAGCCCGCTACCGCTTCCACCCACCCACCGCAGAAGCGTACAGGCAGCAGGTTAGCTACACCCTTCCTTTCAAGGGGGTGTGGTGGGTCGCCAATGGTGGACCAGACGCGTCTACTTCGCACTCCTGGGATCTCATAGGCCAGCGCTACGCCTACGATTTCGTCATTACTGATGACGGTGGGAAGAGCTATCGCCATGACGGGCGGCGAGTTGAGGATTACCATGCCTTCGGGGCTCCGGTGTTGGCACCGGCAGATGGTATCGTGGTAGCAGTCCAAAACCGTCACCGCGACTGCCCATGGCCAGGAATAATTGACCCTTTAGCCTGGAGCATTCTTGGCAATTACGTGGTGATACGCCATGCGGATAGCGAGTACAGCCTCCTCGCTCACCTGCGCCGGGGAAGCCTGAGAGTACGCCCTGGGGATCAGGTGCTGCGGGGGCAGATGCTTGGAGAGTGTGGTAATTCCGGGCACTCTACCGAGCCCCATTTGCACTTTCAGGTCCAGGACCATCCCAGCTTCTTCCTGGCTGCTTCCCTCCCGGTACGCTACAACCGATGGTGTCGTGTTCAGGGAGAGTATTGCCAGCAGATGGAGGAAGGGTTTCCCGTCCGGGGGGAGCACGTGGCAAACTTCGAAAGCGCGCCTAACCATCTGCACTTCGCCCGATGACTCGATAGCCATTGCAGTCCTCGAGCCTGGTAGGCTTACCCCATGACACGCCTATTGCCCTTTCGCTTCGACCAGGGTGAGCCGACCCTCTGGCTCCTCGACCAGCGCAAGCTGCCCTTCGAGGAGGTGTGGGTGCCCTGCCGCACCGCGGCCGAAGCCGCCGCGGGCATCCGCGACATGGTGGTGCGGGGCGCCCCGGCCATCGGCGTGACCGCCGCTTACGGCATGGTCCTGGCCCACCTCAGCGGCGAGGACCCCGCCGAGGCCGACCGCGTGCTGCGCCACAGCCGCCCCACCGCCGTCAACCTCTTCTACGCCCTCGACCGCATGAAGCCGCACTGGGGCGACCTCGAGGCCACCCTCCGTGAAGCCCGCGCCGTCTGGGAGGAGGTGGAACAGACCGAGCAGGCCATCAGCCGCCACGGCGCGGCGGTGCTCAAGGGCCAGGTCTTGACCCACTGCAACACCGGCCCGCTGGCGACGGGCGGCTACGGCACGGCGCTGGGGGCCATCGTGGAGGCCTACCGCCAGGGCCGCGTGACCCACGTCTGGGTGGACGAGACCCGCCCCTACCTCCAGGGCGCCCGCCTCACCGCCTACGAGCTGCACAAGGCCGGCGTCCCCGCCACCCTCGTCACCGACAACATGGCCGCCTACCTGATGGGCAAGGGCGAGGTGGACGCGGTGATCCTGGGCACCGACCGCATGGCCACCAACGGCGACTTCGCCAACAAGATCGGCACCTACGGCCTCGCCGTGCTCTGCCATTACCACGGCATCCCCTTCTACCCCGCGCTGCCGCTCTCCTCGGTAGACCCCCGGCTCGGCAGCGGCGAGGACATCCCCATCGAGGAGCGCAGCGCGCTCGAGGTCACCACCGTGCGCGGCGTCGCCATCGCCCCCGAGGGCTTCCCTGCCGCCCACCCCGCCTTCGACGTGACGCCGCACCACCTCGTCACGGGCATCGTCACCGAGCACGGCGTGCTGTACCCGCCCTTCGACGAGTCGCTGCCGCGGGCGTTGGCGAGGAGCGCGGGACGGCAAGCGTCGGTAGCTGATAGCTGATAGCCGAACGCTAAACGCCAGACGCTGGGCGCGGGTCGTACGTCTTACGTCGTACGTCCTACGCAAAACGCCCTTTCTTCACCCCCCTTAGCAAGGGGGGCCGGGGGGGATACCCACACGAGCCACAAGCTGACGGCTGAGGGCTGACCGCTGATAGCTGACCGCTCCTTTGTGGCAGAATTACTCCAGAATGTCGCCGTTCCTGGAGGCCCTGCTGGGGATGCGCTGCCCGGGGTGTGGAGGGAGGCTCGACCTGGGCGGGCTGTGCCGGGCTTGCCGGGAGGAGCTGAAGCCGCAGCACGGGCCTAATCTGGTCTACCTGGGGAGTTACCGGCGGTGGGGGCGGGT
>NZ_QXDL01000228.1:0-5873 GCF_003574345.1 Calidithermus terrae | reverse complement strand
CCCGCGCGTCGAGCCCCACCTCGCCCCGCACCCGGCCCCGCACGGGCTGGCCGAAGGCCGCGGCCAGGGGCGCGGTCTCGAGGTCGAAGCGCACCCGGCCCTCGCGCAGGGTGGCCTCCCCCCCGGGCAGGGTCAGGCGGGCCTGCAGGCCCTCGAGGCTGGGCTCCTCGAGCCGGGCCGACAGCCGCAGCGGCACGCCGGCGAAGTCCCCGGCCAGCTCGGCCCCGACCTCGGCGGCCTCGCCGCGCAGCTCGCCGGTGATCACGCCCGCCTTGCCCAGCGCGGCGTAGGGCCAGCGCACCCGGCCCTGGTAGCTGAGCCCCCGGCCCCGCAGCCGCAGCGGCCCCTCCAGGCTCCAGGTCTGGCGGTTCACGTCGGCGCTCAGGCTCCACCCGGCGGGCTCGAGGTAGGGCAGCGCGTAGCGGCCCGATCCCCGGGCCTGGAGCTCGCCCCACGGGCCCTCCAGGCGCACGGTGCCCTCGAGGTAGGGCACGTCCAGACGGGCCTCGGCGCTCAGGCCCCGGGTGTCGGCGAAGGCCCGCAGGCTGCCCCAGCGGGTGTCGCCGCTCAGGGCCACGCGCCCCAGCAGGCTCGAGCCCTGGGCGCTGAGCTGGCCGTACTCGGTGTCGAGCCGCAGGCTGCCGCCGCGCTCGCTCCAGGTGCCCTCGAGCGTCCCCGGCACCCCCAGCGGGCGCAGGTCGTAGCCCCGCGCCTCGAGCCGCAGGCGCAGCTCGCGGGCGTAGCTGCCGCTCAGGCGCAGGCGGCCGCGCTGGAACTCGCCCTCGTAGCGCACCTCGGACCCCTGGCCCGACAGGCGCAGCGTGCCGCCCAGCCTGGGCGAGCCCAGGCGCCCGGCGTAGCTCGCGCGCAGCAGGTTGGCGCTGCCGGCCAGGTCGAGCGGGCCCAGCCCCGGCACCGCCAGGTGGCCCTGCACCAGCAGCGCCCGCCAGGGCCCGCGCCCGCGCGCCTCACCCCAGGGGTGCTCCAGGCGCAGGCTGCCCTGCTCGAGGTCGCCCTGGGCGCTGAGCGTGGCGTCCTGCCCGGCGATCTCCACCGGCAGGGCCAGGGTGAAGGGGAACCTCCCGCTCAGTTGCACCCGCCCCTCGCCGATGCGGGCTTCCTGCAGGCTCAGGCGCACCGGCACCTGGGCCACGCGCACGGGGCCGAAGCCGGGCAGGGTCAGGCGGCCCTGCAGCGCGGGGCTCGGCCAGATCGGGCCGGAGAGCCGGGCGTAGCCGCTGGTCTCGGCCCACAGGCGCTCGCCGCGCCCCTCGAGCCGCGCCTCGAGCCAGGGCGTGCGCACCACCCCGGCCCCGCCGAAGCGCCCCCCGCGGTAGCTGAGGTCGGCCTGGGCCTCGACGAAGCCCAGCTCCAGCGGCCCCTGCACCCGCACCCCGTCCCCGCCCGCCCGGACCTGCAGGGTGTCGAGGCGGGCCCGCACCCCCTGCCCGTCGGCCACGCCCTGCAGGGGCAGGCGGCCCAGGGGGGTGCGCACCGCGCCGCTGAAGCGCGTGCGCATGCCCTCGAGCACCCCGTTCACCTCGGCGTAGTCGCCCAGCAGGCGCCAGCCGCCCGAGAAGGCGTCGCGGGCGTAGCGCACCTGCCCGCTGAGGGTGAAGTCGCCCCCCAGCCGCAGCGGCAGGCGGCGCACGCTGAGGTCGAGGATCCCGTCGGCGAACTGCCCCTCGGCGTAGTCGTTGGCGAAGCGCCACACCCGCCCTTCCTGGCGCACGGCCAGGGGGAAGCGGGCGTAGTCGGAGTCGTACCGCAGGTCGGCGCTGAAGCGCCCGTTCCTGAGGCGGCCGCTCCCGCTGAGGCTGCCCACGACCAGCTCGAGGCGCCGCAGGCTCAGGGCCAGGTCGTCCCAGCTCCCCGACAGCCCCACCTCCCCCAGCCGCCCCTGCACCCGGCTGCCGTCCCCGGTGAGGCGGCCCGAGAGGTCGAAGGGCTTAGCCACCGGGGGCAGGTTGACCGGCCGCGACACCACGTCGGCGCTCCAGCGGCTCCCCTGGCTGCGGAAGCTCACCCCGGCCTCGCCCAGCAGCGGCTTGGGCAGCGTGAGCCGCCCCTGGGCCTGCGTGGCGTTGCCCTGCCCGGTGAGCCGCAGCACGCTGCCCAGGTTGTCCTTGAGGTCTACGGCGTAGCCCTGGTTGACCAGCTTGACCCCGGCGGTGTAGGTGCGGTCGAAGAGGCGGCCCCGCACGGCGGCGTTGAGCCGGAAAACCTGGTCGAAGCCGAGGGTGCCCTCGTAGCTCAGCGGCTCGCCCACCAGCTTGCCCTGGCCCTCGTACTCCCCGGTGATCACCAGCTTCTCCCAGCCCCGGCCCTCCAGCAGCAGCGGGCCGCCGCCCTCCACCGGCAGCACCAGCCCGTAGCTCTTGGCCAGCTCGGCCAGCTTGGGGCGCCCCTGCACGCGGAAGGTGTAGTTGCGGGCCTCGATGTCCACGGTGGCGTCGCCCACCACCGGCGCCCCCAGCGCGCTGCCGGTGAGGTTGGCGGTGACGACGTTGTCCTTGAAGTCCACGGGCCCCGCGATGTCGGTGACGGTCAGGCCCACCACGCTGGCCCGGGCGTCCTCGAGCCGGCTGTGGCCCTGGACGCCGCGCGGGGAGAGGGTCCAGCGGGTCTCGAAGGTGCCGCCCTCGAGCCCCTCGTACCAGTAGCTCAGCGCCCGCACCTCGCCCGTAGCCTGCACCTCCCAGGCCTCGAACTCCCGCCCGGTGCGGCGCAGTTGCCCGCTGGCCGAGCCCTTGGGCAAGGTGGCGGTGAAGGCGTAGCTGGGGCCGTTGCCCCGCAGCGACACGCCCAGCGGGGGCAGGGCCATGGCGCGGGCCTCGCCGAAGCGGAGCTCCACCCCCTCCAGCCGAAGCTCGTCCACCCTGAGCTTGACCTGGGGCTCGGCCGCCGGGGGCCGGGCCTGGAAAATCTCCTCCCACTTCAGGGCCACCCGCCCGTCCTTGACCCGGATGCGGACGGGCAGTTCCCGCCGGAACAGCCCGGTGAGCCCGTACTCGAGCTGCACGCGCTCGCCCTCGAGCTTGACGCCGGGACGCTCGAGCTTGACCCCGCGCACCTCGAGGCCGGTCAGGAGGTAGCCGCTGGTCCCCCTCCACTCGGCCTTGAACCCGAGCCCCTTGAGGATCTCGCCCAAGACCAGCGACTGCACGGGCGGCAGCGCGGGGAGGAGCCCGATGCCCAACAGCAGGAGCACCGGGACTAAGCGCCAAAGGCGCAATCTCCCCCTCTTCCCCGCTTGTTCCGTCCCCTTTTCAACCACCCTGGCCCAACTTTCGCGTGAATTTATCCAGCTTCAACGCCCACCGCGGAGCGCTCGAAGCTCATGATAGCCAATTTCTCCTGTGTGCTACGTGAACGCAGCCTGCAAAATGGTTATCGAACACTTTGCTAAAGCCCCTGACCAGGGCTTAGGCTGGCCTCATGACCCGTATCGTCGCCCTGGTCAGCGGAAACGTACAGGGCGTGGGCTACCGTGCCTACGCCCAGCGCAAAGCCCAAGAACTCGGCCTCAGCGGCTACGCCGAAAACCTCAGCGACGGCCGGGTCGAGGTGGTGGCCGAAGGCCCCAGGGAGGCCCTCGAGCACCTCCTGCACTTCCTCCGGCAGGGCCCGCGCCTCGCCCGGGTGGACCAGGTGGAGGTGCAATGGAGTGAGGCGACGGGGTTGAAGGGGTTCAGGACGTATTGAGGTCGATAGCCGATAGCCAAACGCTCAACGCCGTAGGGGCGCGAGACCTCGCGCCCCTACAAAATCAACGGGTAGCGTCCGGGACGTAGCCGGATTGGGTCCAGGCCGCAGGGCGGGTGCCCCGGGCGATGAGCTCTTCAGCGATTTCCTGCTTGAGTTCGGGCAGGCCGCCGCCGCTGACGGCCGAGACCGCGAGCCCGCCCAGGCGTTCGCGGAGGAACTCGAGGTCGTACCCGCCCGCCCGGTCGGCCTTGGAGAGCACCAGGATCTTGGGCGCTTCCACCTCGAGGTCCCGCAGGATCTGCTCGACCACGGCGTAGCGCTCGAGCGCCCCCTCCTGCGAGGCGTCGAGGACGTGCAGCAGCACGTCGGCGTCGCGCAATTCCTCGAGGGTCGAGCGGAAAGCCTCCATCAGCTCGTCGGGCATGTGGCGGATGAAGCCCACGGTGTCGGTGTAGAGCACCTCGCCCAACTTGGGCAGGAAGCCGCGGCGGGTGAGGGGGCGCAGCGTGGCGAAGAGCTTGTTCTCGCCCTGCTCGCCCTTCCTGGCTAAAGCCTGCATCAGGGTGGTCTTGCCCGCGTTGGTGTAGCCCACCACCGAGACGATGGGCAACCCCCCGCGCTCGCGCTGGCGGCGGGTCTCCTGGCGGCGGCCCGAGATCTCCTGGAGCTTGCGGGTGAGCTCGGCGATGCGGTCTTGCAGGCGGCGGCGGTCCTGCTCGAGCTTGGTCTCGCCGGGCCCCCGCGTGCCGATGCCGCCGCCCAGCCGCGAGAGGCTGCGGCCCCGGCCCACCAGGCGGGGCAGGAGGTACTTGAGCTGCGCCAGCTCGACCTGCACCTTGGCCTCGGGGGTGCGGGCGTGCTGGGCGAAGATGTCGAGGATGAGCTGGGTGCGGTCGAGCACCTTGAGGCCGGTAGCGGCCTCGAGCTCGCGGGCCTGGGCGGGGGAAAGCTCGAGGCCGAAGATCAGCGTGGCGGCGTTCTCGTGGTAGGCCTTGCTCTGGAGGTCTTCGATCTTGCCGCGCCCGACCACGTAGCGCGCGTCGAGCACGGGGCGGTAGACGAGCTCCTTGTGGGTCACGATGGCCCCCGCCGTGCGGGCGAGCTCGGCCAGCTCGGCCAGGTCCACCTCGGCCTGGGTCCCCTCGCCCCGGTCGATGCCCACCAGGACCGCGCGCTCGCCCGATCCGTCCTCAAGGTCGAGAACCCGGGCCTGCCGCGAGAGCTCCTCCTCCAGCGCCTCGACCGCGCCCCCGAGGTCCCACTCGAGGTACTCGTGGTAGGGGCGCGAGGGCAGGATCTGCCAGTCCTCCTCGTCGGCCTTGGGCGGGGAGAGCAGGGCAAGGTGCAGGGTGCGGGGCTGGCTGCCTTCGATCTCGAGCGCCGCCATCACGTCGAGGCGGTGCAGGAAGAGGGCGGAGAGGTCGGGACGGGAGAGCCCGCCCTTGCCGAGGTGCGTGTGGATCAGGCGATACCCGGAGAGCCGGGTCTCGACGTACGCCCCTTCGGGGATGGGCACCTCCTTGGCGTCCCCCACCGCCACCCGGATGACGTGCCCGCCCCGGTCGAGCAGCAGGCTGATGGGCTTACCGATCTCGTCGGAGAGCCCCGCGAGGGTGTTGGCGAGTTCGGCCGTCAGGAGGCGATCCGCCGGGACCCGACGCCGGTACAGGTTAACGAGCCGCTTTTTTTCGCTGGGTTTGAGTCCGTTGGTCCTGCCGAAAATTTGCTCCATTAGGTAATGGCTCGAGTATAGCACCGCGCCCAGGCGCTATTGGGCACACTCGCACGTTTGGGAAGGGTCTAGGGGCGATGGTCGATAGTCGATAGCTGATAGCCGAACGCCGAACGCTAAACGCCGGGCGCGGGTCGTACGTCGGATGCGGGTCGGGCGTCCTACGTCGTACGTCGTACGCAAAACGCCAAACGCAAAACACCTTGCTCCCCCCTTAGCAAGGGGGGCTGGGGGGGATAAACCCTCCCCGTACACGGGGAGGGGCAACCACGAGCCACTAGTCTTTCGCTGACGGCTGATAGCTGACCGCTGACGGCTTACCGCTTACACCCTGCCCCTTGCCGTCCCAGGCTGTAGACTGGAGTTCATGCGCTGGCTGGCCCTGTGGTTCGCGCTCCTGCTGTTGCTGAGCCCCGGGGTGGGGGTTCGGGGG
>NZ_QXDL01000227.1:0-5882 GCF_003574345.1 Calidithermus terrae | reverse complement strand
CCCTACCTCTCCCCCCGCTGGTACGGCTGCCCCAACGCCTCCGGCGCCGCGCCCTGCACCCGGCGCAGGCCGGCGAGGGCCAGCACCGCGATGACGAGCAGGTAGGGCATGGCGGCGAAGAACTCGGTGGGGATGCCGCTCTGGCCCTGCAAGCGGAACTGGAGGTAGTAGAGCAGGCCGAAGAAGACCGCGCCGCCGATGGCCCGCAGGGGGCTCCAGCCCACGAAGATCACCAGCGCGACCGCGATCCAGCCCAGGCCCACGGTCATGCCGTCGGTCCAGGAGGGGCGGTAGGCCAGGGAGAGGAAGGCCCCGGCCAACCCGGCCAGCGCGCCGCCGAAGGCTACCGCCAGGTAGCGCACGCGCACCACGTCGATGCCCAGGGCGTCGGCGGCGGCGGGGTTCTCGCCCACCGAGCGCAGCACCAGGCCCAGCCGGGTGTAGGCCAGCGCGAAGGCCAGCCCCAGCGCCATGAGCACCGCGCCCACGGTGAAGGGCCACTCGAGCGCCTGGTTGAACAGCGGGAAGCCCTCGAAGCGCTTGCCCAAGAGCCCCGCCACCCCCAGCCCGATCATGGTGAGGGCCAGGCCCGAGACGAACTGGTTGGCCCGCAGGGTGATGGCGGCGAAGGCGTGCAGCAGCGAGGCCAACACGCCTGCCCCCGCGGCCGCCGCGACGGCGAGGTAGAGGTTGCCGTCGCCGGCCCCGCTGCCGTAGGCCACGGCAAAGCCGGCCAGCGCGCCCACCGCCATCATGCCCTCGACGCCCAGGTTCACCACCCCGGCCCGCTCGTTGATGATGGCCCCCAGGCTCGCCAGCAGCAGCGGCGTGCCGAAGGAAAGGGCCCGCCCCAAAGCGTTCCAGATCTCTTCCATCAGCCCCTCCCCCACCGCACGCGGTTGCGCACGAAAATCTCCGAAGCGATCAGGCACAAGAGCATCACCCCGCTGAAGACGTCGATGACCCGGAAGGGCATGTTGAGGCTGATCTTGAGCAGGTCGCCCCCGGCCAGGATGATGCCCATCAACGGCGCCGTGACCAGCACCAAGGCCGGGTTGCCCCGCGCCAGCCAGGCCACGATCACGGCGGTGAAGCCGTAGCCCAGCGAGATCTGGGCGGGCTCGAGCAGCCGGTGGTGGATCCCCGCCACCTCCCCCACCCCGGCCAGCCCCGCCAGCCCGCCCGTGATGAGGGCCATGACCAGCACCACCCTGGGGACCGAGATCCCCGCGTAGCGGGCGGCGCCGGGGTTCTCCCCCACCACGCGCAACTCGTAGCCCAGCGTGGTGCGGGTGAGGAGCACCTGCAGCGCCAGCGCCAGCACGACCCCCAGCAGCAGCGTGGGCCAGTGGACCAGCGTGCCGGGCAGGGTGGGCAACTGCTCATAGGGGGCGAACTCGTCGGAGTAGAGGAAGCCGCGCACGTTCTGGCCCTTCCAGGGGCCGTTGATCAGGTAGATGAGCACGTACTGCGCGACGTAGTTGAGCATGAGGGTGCTTAATATCTCGTTGACGCCTAGCCTCGAGCGCAGCCACGCCGCCAGCAGCGCCCAGGCCCCGCCCAGCATCAAGCCCGCCAGGAACATCGCCGGCAGGCTCAGCAGGGGCGGCAGGGGGAGGAACAGCGCCACCCCGCCCCCGGCGATGGCGCCCATCAGGAGCTGGCCCTCGGCGCCGATGTTGAAGAACTGCGCCCGGAAGGCCAGGGTGAGCCCCGCCCCCACCAGCAAGAGCGGGATGGTGCGGCGCAGCACCTCCGAGAGGCCCTTCCAGTCGGTGAGGGTGCCCTGGAGCATGGTGCGGTAGGCCTCGAGAGGGCTCAGACCGTAGGCCGCGAACACCGCCCCCGCGATCAGCAGGGCCACGGCGATGGCCCCCAGCGACACCCACAGCACGCGCAGGCGCGGCGGGTTGGGGTCGGGGACCAGCCTCACGCCGCACCCCCCTGCCCGGAGGGGAGGCTCGAGCCCGTCATCAGCAGCCCGATCTGCTCCCGCGTCAGGCTCCCCACCTCGAAGGGGCCCTGCAGGCGGCCCTGGTAGAGCACGGCCACCCGGTCGGCCAGGGCCAGGATCTCGTCGAGGTCCTCGGAGACCAGCAGCACCCCGGCGCCCTGGTAGGTCTTCTCGAGCAGGATCTGGTGAACTTGCTCGGTGGCCCCCACGTCGAGGCCGTAGGTGGGGTGCACGGCCAGGATGAGCCGGGCCGAGCCGGCGAGTTCGCGGGCCAGGATCACCTTCTGGATGTTGCCGCCCGAGAGCAGGCGGGTGGGCGTGGAGGGGCTGGGGGTGGCGATGGCGTACTGCCGCACCTGGGCCTTAGCCCGCTCCTCGTAGGCGGCGAGGTCGCGGAAGAAGCCCCGCGCCAGCGGCGGCTTGCGGTACTCGCGCAAGGCCAGGTTCTCGCTCACCGGCATCGGCGGGACCGTGCCCATGCGGATGCGGTCTTCGGGGATGTGGGCCACGCCCATCTCGAAGAGGCGGGCAGGGTCGGTCACCAGGGGCCGGCCTTCCAGCGTCAGCGTGCCCGCCTCGGCGCGGCGCAGGCCCGACAGCACCTCCACCAGCTCGCTCTGGCCGTTGCCCGCCACCCCCGCCACGCCCAGCACCTCGCCCTGGCGCAGGCTGAAGCTCACGCCGCGCAGCGCGGGGAGGCCCCGGCTCGAGCGCGCCTGCAAACCCCGCACCTCGAGCAACACCGGCCCCAGCCTCGGCTCGGCCCGCTTGCGCTCGAAGCTCACGCTGCGCCCCACCATCAGCTCGGCCAGGCGGGGCTTGGTGGCCTCGGCCACGGGCAGCTCGCCCACCACCTTGCCGCGCCGCAGCACGCTGACGCGGTCGGCGATGGCGAGCACCTCGTCGAGCTTGTGGCTGATGAAGATTAAGGACTTGCCCGCCGAGCGCAGCTCGCGCATGACCCGGAAGAGTGCTTCGGCCTCGAGCGGGGTGAGCACGCTGGTGGGCTCGTCGAGGATCAGCACCCGCGCCCCGCGCAGCAGCGCCCGCAGGATCTCGATGCGCTGCTTCTCGCCCGGCGAGAGCTGGTGGACGCGGGCGTGGGGGTCTACCTCGAGGCCGTAGCTGCGCGCGAGCTGCTCGATCAGGGGCACCATGCGCTGGGCCGGGAACCAGAAGCGCCCCACCCCCAGCGCCAGGTTCTCGGCCACGGTGTGACGGCCCACCAGCAGCGGGTGCTGGGGCACCAGCCCGATGCCCAGCCGCAGCGCGTGCGCGGGCGAGGCGATGTGCACCGGCTGCCCCTCGATGCGGATCTCGCCCTCGTCGGGCCGGTAGAGCCCGTAGAGGATGCTGACGAGGGTGGACTTCCCTGCCCCGTTCTCGCCCAGCAGGGCCAGCACCTCGCCCTCCTTTAGCTCGAGGTCCACCCGGTCGTTGGCGACGACCCCCGGGAAGCGCTTGGTGATACCGGAAAGTTGGAGAATGGTTGACGCCACGGCTTTTCCCTCTTGGGGTGCATCTTACCTGAAGGGCGCGGGTGTTACGTCGTACGTCCTGCGTCGTACGTCGTACGCGAGAGGCCTAACGCAAGACGCAAGACGCAAGACGCGTGTCCTACGTCGTACGTCGTACGCAAGACGCAAGACGCAAAACGCAGGACGTCTTGTCACCCCCCTTAGCAAGGGGGGCTGGGGGGGATAAACCCTCCCCGCAGGCGGGGAGGGACGGCTGGAGCCCCAGAACTCGTTGACCCGGCGCACAAACCCTCCCCGCGGGCGGGGAGGGACGGGGTGGGGTCACCGCGAGCCACAGGCTGACGGCTGAGGGCTGAGGGTTGACGCCTCATCGCAACCCAGGTGACGGCAAAAGCGCCGCGCTTGGGTAGCATGGGGGGGTGGAGCGCTACCACACCCTCGAGGCCCTGGTCGTGGGCCGTAAGGCGATGCCGGGCGGGGACGTGATCCTGTCGTTCGTGGGGCCGGAAGGGGCCAGCCAGGCGGTGGCCCGCAAGGCCATGCGCCCTTCGGGGCGCAGCGGGCGGCTTTCGCTCTTCCACCACCTGCGCTTTCAGGTCTACCAGAAGCCCGGCTCCGACCTGCCGACCCTGACGCAGGCCGAGCTGGTGGGGCGGCTGCACGGCCTCGAGCACCCCCAGCGCTTCCCCTTCGCCGCCTTCCTGGCCGAGCTGGCCTTCCGCGTGGCCTCGCCCGAGGTGGCGGCGCGGGTGTGGCCGCTGCTGGTCTCGGCGCTCAAGGGCGTCGCCAAGCACGCCAACCCCCGGCTGGTCGCGGTCTGGGGCGGCTGGCGCATCCTCAAGGCGGCCGGGCTGGCCCCCAACCTGCACGGCGAGGGCACCAACCTGCTCGACGGCGACCTGACCCCGAGGGGCGGGGTCTACCTGGGCCTCGAGGGCCTCGAGGCGCTCGCCGCCGTGCTGCGCCTGCCCGGCAGCGAGGCCATCGACGCGCTCGAGGGAGCCCCCCTCGACCGCCTGATGCAGGCCTTGCTGGCCCACACGCGCTACACGGTGGGTGAACTGGGCTCGGCGGTGCTGCTCAGCAACTCCAACGCGGTGCGGCGAGAATGAGGCGGATGTACCTCACCGCGCTGCTCAGCTCCGCCGCCCTCCTCCTCGCCCTGTTCGCCCTGCGCCAGGGCGAGCCCGCGCCCCCGCCGCTGCCCTCCAGCGGCCAGAACATCCGGGTCCTCCTGAGCGCGAAGCCGGGCCAGTACCTCTTCGAGAGCCTCGAGGTCACCCCCCTCTACGCCCGTGCCCAGGTGCGGGGCGGGCCCGACCCCCAGCGCCTGAAGCCGGCCTTCAGCAGCCTGGGCGACGGCCCGCTACGCTTCACGGCCCAGGAGGGGCGAATCCGGGTGAGCGTGCTGGGCAAGGCCTACGACCTCGGCCCCTTCGCGGAGGTGGCCGCCGACCCCGAAGCCCCGGGCGCCCCCCGATTCCTCGTCGGCGGCAAGCAGCGCGGCGACTTCTACCCGGAGTACCCGGGCCGCCTCCTGCTCGGCGCGCGCGAGGGCAGGCTGAGCGTGGTCAACGTCCTCGACCTCCAGGAGTACCTGCGCCGCGTGCTGCCCAGCGAGATGCCGCCGAACTTCCCGCTCGAGGCCCTCAAAGCCCAGGCCGTCGCGGCGCGCACCTACGCCTACAGCCGCATGACCGCACCCCCCGAGCGCAACTACTGGAAGTCGCTGGGCGCCGACGTGGACGACAGCACCAACGAACAGGTCTACAACGGCCAGCCCCCCCAGCCCAGCACCGACCAGGCCGTGGCCGAGACGCTGGGCCAGGTCCTGACCTACCGCGGCGCGCTCGCCCAGGCCTTTTACTTCTCCACCTCGCCGGGCTCCACCGCCAGCATCGAGGAGGTCTGGCCCGACCGCGAGCGGCTGGCCTACCTGCGGGCGAAGACCCAGACCAACCCCGTCACCGTGAACATCTCCAGCGAGCGCCAGGCCCTCGAGTTCTTCCGGAACTGGGCCCCCGAAGGCTTCTACGACGGCGAGTCCTCGCTGTTCCGCTGGCGCGTGAGCCTCAGCCGAAGCGAGCTCGAGGCCGTCCTCGCCCGCACCCTCCCCGCCCTGCGCCGGGCCTCGCCGGAGTTCGTGCGCACCGTCGAGGGCCGCTACACCCCCGACCGCCCCGAGTTCGAGCTGGGCACCCTGCAGGGCCTGAAGGTGCTCAAGCGCACCCGCGGCGGCTTCATCACCGAGCTCGAGGTCCGCACCAGCACCGGCCGCTACTGGGTGGGCCGCGAGTCCAACGTGCGCAACCTCATCCGCCCCGACAAGCGCTACACCGGCGGCCCCGACGTCGTGCTCGAGCGCTTCAACGGCGTGCTGACCCCCAACTTCCCCGCCCTCCCCAGCGCCGCCTTCGCCTGGGAGGAAGAGCGCGAGGGGAACGCCCTCC
>NZ_QXDL01000226.1:0-6030 GCF_003574345.1 Calidithermus terrae | reverse complement strand
GTGCAGGACCCCGCCCCGGAGGCCCCCGAACTGTGCTACCTCGTCGAGGGCATGGACTGCGCCGACTGCGCCAACAAGATCGAGGCCCTGGTGAACCGCACCCCCGGAGCGTCTAACCCCCGCGTGGCCTTCACCACGCAGGTGCTGCGGCTCAACCTGGACGAGTCGGTCACGCCGAGGGAAAGCCTGGAGGCCAGGATACGCTCCCTGGGCTATAAGCCCACCCTGCGGGTCCCGGACGGTACCAAAAGCCATACCCACCCGGAAGAGGCCGCCCATCACCCTGACCGGGGTGAGGCTAGGGCCCAGGACGGCGAACACGTCCACGAGCTGGAGGACAAGCCCTGGCACGCCACCCGCCAAGGGCGCGAGGTGATCACTACCGGCGTATTGCTGGTGGCGGCCCTCGTCTTCGGCTTTATCGAGCCGCAGCTTTCACGCTGGGGCTACATCGCTGCCACCCTGATCGGGGTCTGGCCGCTGGCCCGCAAGGCCTGGGCCGGGGTGAGGCTGGGCAACCCCTTCAGCATCAACACCCTGGTCACCATCGCCGCCATCGGCGCGGTCGTGATCGACGAGGCCCCCGAGGCCGCGGTGGTGGTCTTCCTGTTCGCGGTGGGCGAACTGCTGGAAGGCATCGCTGCCGGAAGGGCCAGGGCAGGGATCAAAGCCCTAGCCGCCCTGGCCCCCAAGACCGCCTTCCTCCTCGAGGGGGAAGGGGAGGGCATCCGCACCCGCGAGGTCCCCGCCGGCAGCCTGAGGGCGGGCCAGGTGGTGCAGGTGCGCCCGGGCGGGCGGGTCCCCGCCGACGGCACCATCCTGAGCGGGTTCTCGGCCCTCGACGACTCGCCGGTGACTGGAGAGTCGGTGCCGGTCAGCAAAGGCCCCGGTGACAGCGTGTTTGCCGGCTCCATCAACGCCGACGGGGTGCTCGCCGTGCGGGTGGACAAGGACCCCTCCGACAACACCATTGCCCGCATCATCCACCTCGTCGAGGAGGCCCAGGGGTCCAAGGCCCCCACCGCCCGCTTCATCGACCGCTTCAGCCGCTACTACACCCCTGGGGTCCTGGCGATCGCGACCTTGATCGCGGTGGTTCCCCCCCTGTTCCTGGGCGGAGCCTGGCTCGAGTGGCTCTACAAGGCGCTGGCGCTGCTGCTCATCGGCTGCCCCTGCGCGCTGGTGCTCTCGGTGCCGGCGGCCATCACCTCGGCCATCGCGGCGGGGGCGCGGCGGGGCCTGCTGATCAAGGGGGGCGCGGTGCTGGAGACCCTCGCCCGCGTCCGCACCGTCGCCTTCGACAAGACCGGCACCCTGACCGCCGGCAAGCCCAGGGTGATCGATGTGGTTGCCCTGGAAGGCTCCGAGGCCGAACTGCTGGGCCTCGCCGCTGCGGTCGAACAGGGCTCCTCCCACCCCCTGGCCAAAGCCATCGTGGAGAAGGCCGACGAGGTGGGGGCCACGGCGCCCCCTTCCGGCGACCAGCAGGCCGTCCAGGGCAAGGGGGCACAAGCCATCGTGCAGGGCCGAACCCTGGTGGTCGGCTCGCCCAAGTACGCAGCCGAGCTCGCTCCCCTGGCCGCAGAGGTGGCCGGGCAGGTCGAGGCGATGGAGCTCCAGGGCAAGACCGTGGTGCTGCTCCTGGACCCTCCTGCCTTGCTGGGCTTTATCGCCATCCGTGATGAGCCCCGTCCCGACGCGCGGGAGGCCTTGAGCCAGCTCAAGCAGCTGGGCGTGGAGGGTGTGATGCTCACCGGCGACAACGCCCGCACGGCCGGGGCCGTCGCCGAGGGGCTGGGCCTGGAGGTGCGGGCCGAGCTGATGCCCGAAGACAAGCTCCGCGCCGTGGGCGAGCTGGGGCAGGGCCGCCCCGTGGCGATGGTGGGCGACGGCATCAACGACGCGCCCGCCCTGGCCCGGGCCGACGTGGGCATCGCCATGGGAGGGGGCGCCGACGTGGCCCTCGAGACCGCCGACGCCGCCGTGCTGGGGGGCTCGGTGCGGGGGGTGGCCGATCTGGTGCGGCTTTCGCGGGGCACGACGCGGGTCGTGGCGCAGAACATCGCCTTCGCGCTGGGCCTGAAGGCGGTGTTCCTCGCCACCACGCTGCTGGGCGTCACCGGGCTGTGGCCCGCCGTCCTGGCCGACACCGGCGCCACCGCGCTGGTCACGCTGAACTCGCTGCGGCTGCTGCGCTTCCGCTAGCCGGCCCGCGGCGTACGGACTGTGGCATACTCGAGGCGAGGTTGCCGTGATGCCGACCGCTTTAGACCGAGCCGCCGCCTGCGAGGAGCGGGGCGTCCACCCCGAGGCCCTCGAGAAGGCCCGCCGGGCCGTGCCCGACGAGGCGCGCGTGGCGCGCGCGAGCAGCCTGCTCAAGGCGGTGAGCGACCCCACCCGGCTGCGCATCCTGGCCGCGCTGGCCACCACCGAGCTGTGCGTGTGCGACCTCGCCGCCCTCACCGGCACCAGCGAGTCGGCGGTGAGCCACCAGCTGAGGCTGCTGCGGGAGGAGCGCCTGGTGGCCTTCCGCAAGGAGGGGCGCATGGCCTACTACCGGCTGATGGACCGCCACGTCACCGAGCTCATCCGCGGCGCGCTCGAGCACGCCCAGGAGCCCGCTTGAGCCGCCGGCCCTCCCGTCCCGGTAGTCTGGGGGCATGAGGGAAGACCGCCCCTTCGCCCGGGCCCTGCGCCCCGTGCTGCGCCGCATGGTCTACGCGAGCCTGCGGCGGCTGCGCGGGGTCTACCTGCGCGGCGAGCTGCCGGGGGGAGCCGTGGTGCTGGCGGCCAACCACCACAGCTTCTTCGACGGCTACCTCGCCTACGCCCTCCTCCAGGCCCACCGCCGCCCGGGCCGGGTCATGGTCGCGCGGGAGAACCTCGAGGCCTTCCCCCTCCTGCGCCTGCTGGGGGCCCTGGGCACCCACGAGCTGCGCGCGGCCCTGCGGGCGCTGCGGGAAGGGGAGAGCCTGGCCCTCTTCCCCGAGGGGGCGCTGCGCCCGCAGGGCGGGCTGGGTCCGCTGGAGCGGGGGGCCGCCTACTTCGCCGCGCGGGCCGGGGTGCCGCTGGTGCCCCTGGCCCTGCGGGTCTACGTGCGCGGGTGGGAGCACCCCGAGGCCTACGTGCTGCTGGGGCCGCCCGTCGAGCCCGCCACCGCCGCGCTCGAGGCCGGCCTCTCCCGCGCCCTCTCCGAGCTCGACGCCCTGCACGCCCGCACCCACCCCCGCGAGGCCCTGCCCGGCTTCCGGACCCTCCTGCGCGGCGCCCGCGGCGTGGACGAGCGCATGGCCCGCCTCAGCCGCCTCTTCCGCCCATGAGCTGGTTCTGGCAGGGGGTCTTGCTGCTGCTGGCGCTGCGCCTCCTGGTGGCGCTGCTCAACGCCTTCGCCTTCCCGGTGCTGCGCCCGGGGCGGCGCCCCGCCCCGCCCGCGGTCTCCCTGCTGGTCCCCGCGCGCGACGAGGCCGCCAACCTGCCCCACGCCCTGCCCGGCCTCCTGCGCCAGGGGGCGCTGGAGGTCGTGGTCCTCGACGACGAGTCCCGAGACGGCACCCCGGAGCTGGTCGAGGCCCTCGCCGCGCGGCACCCAAGCCTGCGCCTGGTGCGGGGCGAGCCGCTGCCCCCCGGCTGGGTGGGCAAGAACTGGGCCTGCCACCAGCTCGCCCGATCCGCCCGGGGCGAGGTGCTGGTCTTCACCGACGCCGACGTGCGCTGGGAGGAGGGGGCCTTGGCCGCCCTGCTCGAGCGCTACCGCGGCGGCCTGCTGTCGGCGATGCCGCGCCAGAGGGCGGGGGGCGTGCTCGAGGCCGCCGTGGTGCCCTTCGTGCTCGACGGCCTGCTCTCCTTCTTCCCCCACCCCCTGCTGCGCCTCCCCTTCGCCTGGGCGGGCGCGAGCAACGGCCAGGTGCTCGCCCTGCGCCGGGAGGACTACCTCGCCCTGGGCGGCCACGCCTCGGTGAGGGGGTCGCTGCTGGAGGACGTGGCCCTGGCCCGCCGCGCCAAGGCCCAGGGGATGAAGGTCGACCTGGTGCTGGGCGGGCCGCTGCTGTCGGTGCGGATGTACCGCGGCTACCTCGAGGCGGTGGAGGGCTTCGGCAAGAACTTCCTGCCCCTGCACGGCAGCCGCGCCGTGCTGCTGGCCTCGGCCTTCTACCACCTCGCCGCCTACACCCTCCCGTGGCTGCTGGGCCAGCCCTTGCTGGGGCTGGCGGGGGTGCTCGAGCGCCTGTTGGTCCAGGCCAAGGCCGGGGGCCCGCTGGCCTACGCCCTGCTCACCCCCCTGGCTCCCCTGCTGCTCCTGCCGGTGTACGCGCGGGCGCTGTGGGGGCCGCGGCGCTGGAAGGGGCGCGTCTACCGCGGCGCGTGAGGCGGCGCTGCGGGCCGCGCCCGCCGTTCAGGCGGCGTCGGCGGCCCGGCCCAGGGAGTAGGCGTCGTAGACGTTCCACGCCCACAGCGCCAGGAAGGCCGCCCCGAAGCAGGCCCCCACCGCCGCCGGCGGCCCGGCCGGCTGCGCGGGGAGGGGGCCGGGGGGGTACGCGGCCGCGGCCCCGGCGTACAGCGCCCCCAGCAGCAGCGCCCCCGCCATGACCAGCAGCCCGCGGGGGTAGTGGCCGGTGAAGAGCTGGCCGCCGCCCGGGACCAGCGCCGAGAGCGCCGCGGCCAGGCTCGAGCGGCTCACGCACACCTCCCCATCTGCCCGGCCGCCGAGGCCCCCGGTGAGGGGCCCGCCGGGCAGCTCGAGGCTAGCGCCCGGGCGCAACGGCGGCGCAACGGCGGGCCCCCCGGGCCCTACTCAGCTGCCAATCAGCTTGGTGTGGATCAAATATTCGATAATGAGAGGTTATCCGCAAACCGTCGTCTACAGCGGAGGGTCGGCCGGCTGAGCCCCGGCGCTGGTCCGGAGGGGCTCGAGCCGGGGCCGCAGGTCGGGGTGGTTCGGGCGGCGCGCGAACCACCCCGTTTCAGGGCGCAGACCGGCGCGGGCGACCGCGGGGGGTTTCGGCACGGAGGTTATGCAGGGGGTATCGGGTATGGAAGAGGCCGTTACGGGGACCACGGATCACGTCGAGGGCGTCGAGGCGGGGGGGCGGGCGTACGCGGGCCCTGCGCCCGACCTGAGGATCCTGTTGCGCGGGCTGCAGGCGGTTCGGGACGGCGACTTCTCGGTGCGGCTGCCGGGCGACTGGACCGGGCTCGAGGGCAAGCTCGCCGACGCCTTCAACGACATCGTCGCCGCCAACCAGAAGATGGCGCTCGAGCTCAGCCGGGTCGGGCAGGTGGTGGGCAAGGAGGGTAAGGTCCGCGAGCGGGCCCGCTTCGACCAGTCGCGCGGGGCCTGGGGCCAGATGGAGGCCTCGATCAACATGCTCATCGAGGACCTGCTGCGCCCGACCGCCGAGGTCACGCGGGCCATCGCCGCCGTGGCGCAGGGCGACCTCACCCAGACCGTGCGGCTCGACGTGGAGGGGCGGCCGCTGGAGGGGGAGTTCCTGCGCTCGGCGACCATCGTCAACACCATGATCGAGCGGCTGGGGGTGTTCACCTCCGAGGTCACGCGCGTGGCGCGGGAGGTGGGCACCGACGGCAAGCTCGGCGGCCAGGCCCAGGTGGGCGGGGTGAGCGGGGTGTGGAAGGACCTCACCGAGAGCGTGAACTCCATGGCCTCCAACCTCACCGCGCAGGTGCGCAACATCGCCGAGGTGACCATCGCCGTCGCCAGCGGCGACCTCTCCCGCAAGATCACGGTGGACGTGCGCGGCGAGATCCTGCAGCTCAAGGAGGCCATCAACACCATGGTGGACCAGCTCCGCTCCTTCGCCTCCGAGGTGACGCGCGTCGCCCGCGAGGTGGGCACGGAGGGGAAGCTGGGCGGCCAGGCAATCGTGCCGGGGGTGGCGGGGACGTGGAAGGACCTGACCGACAACGTCAACCTGCTGGCCGCCAACCTCACGACCCAGGTGCGCAACATCGCGGAGGTCACGACCGCCGTGGCCCGCGGCGACCTCTCCCGCAAGATCACGGTGGACGTGA
>NZ_QXDL01000225.1:0-6044 GCF_003574345.1 Calidithermus terrae | reverse complement strand
TCAGCGAGGGGCTGGAGATTCGTGGTTCACCCTGCCCCAACCCTCCCCGCGCGCGGGGAGGGTTGGGGCAGGGTGAACCACGAATCTCCAGCCCCTCGCTGACGGCTAAACCCTAGCCATCGGCCATCAGAAGCGGATCTGCAAGCCGATGCCGAAGCGGTTGTCGGTCTGGCCGTCGCGCTGCTCGGAGCGGAGGGAGAGGTCGATGCCGAAGTTGGGGGTGAAGAGGTAGGCCAGGCCGAAGTTGAGGTTGGGGTAGGCCGCGCCCAGGTTGTCCAGGCCGAAGCGGATGCGCAGCCCGTCGAGCTGGTACTCGGCCAGGAAGTTGACGCGGAACTGGAAATCGACCTGGGTCTGGAGGTAGAGCTCGGGGGTGATGTACTTGCCGAAGGTGAAGCTCGTCTCCTCCACCCGCTCACCCTCAGCCAGGCCGCGCACCGTCACCACCACGCGGTCGAGGCCCAGGGCCTGCGCGAGCTGGCCCTCGATCTGGCCGAGCAGGAAGTTGGTGAGCGCCACGCCCGCCGAAGTCGCCAGGTTCTGCACGTCGGCCTGGGCGTCGATGCGGCCGAAGATCAGCACGCCCGCGATCTCGGCCAGGGTCAGCGGGCGGCCTTCGGTGGGGTGGACGGCGGTGAAGGTGGGCTCGAGCTTGGCCTTGATGCGCCCGCTCTCCCGCACGAACTGGCTCCTGAGGAAGGCCGTGACCTCGACCAGCCCGCGCTCGGTGGGCACGCGGGTCTGGGCCACCAAGGTCACGTCGGGGAGGATGCCCTTGTCGGGGCTGAAGACCGCCTCGCTGGGCACGTCCTGATAGCTGGTGAGGATGGCGAAGTTGCGGTCCCACAGCCGGATGTTGCCCTGCAGCGGCACCACGCGGCCGGTGAGGTAGGGGTTGTCGAGCGGCCCGTTGAGGTAGACGTCCCCGGCCAGCTCGCCGTTGAGCAGGGGCTCCTGGATGAGGATGCCGCGGCTGGCTACCACCCGCAGGTTGACGAACTCCACGGGCGCGCGCGCGGCGGGGGTGCCGCTGCCCGGGGCCTGGACCGCGCTGGCGGGGATGGAGACCTCGGTCTCGCCGGGCGGCAGGCCCAGCTCGGCCCGCAGCACCTCCACGGTGCCGTTGAGCTTGTAGACGCCCTGCTCCTGCTGGATGTTAACCCCGGCCAGGACCAGCCCGTTCTTGAGGAAGTAGCGCGGGTAGGACACCGGCAGCTCGCCCACCAGCGCCCCGGCCAGGCGGGGGAAGAGCGAGAGGTAGAGCCTCGCGCTCTGGTTGGGCAGCTCGGCGTTGACGGTGTAGCCGGGGTAGCCGAAGGTGAGGGTGAAGGGCTGGTTGGGCGGCAACAGCGGGATGTTGGCCTGCCCCTTGGCGTTGATGGTGAAGTTGGAGAGGCTGCCCGAGCCGGAGAGCTCGGCCTCGGCGGGGTAGGGCGCGGTGAGCTTGAGGCGGCCTTCGGCCTGGGCGGTCTGCCCGATGCGCAGCCGGGCCCGCGGGGTCTCGGCGGCCACCGGCCCGAGCTTGAACTTGAAGTTCTCCAGGTCGAGGCTGAGCTGCTGCTCGCGGGCGGTGAGGCGCACGGTGCCGCTGCCCTCGGGGACGTAGGGGCGCAGTTGGGGGATCACCTGGAGCACCGGCGTGAAGGTGGTGTTCTCCAGGCGCAGCTCGAGGTCGCTGCCCCGGCGCCCCCAGTAGCCCTGGCCGCTCCAGCTCCCCGCCCCCTGCAGGCGGAGCTGCTCGACGTACAGCCGCTCGTCGGCGAAGCGGAACACCGCCTGGCCCTGCAGCGACTCCTTGCTGCTGCCGAAGTGCAGGGCCTGGCCCACCAGCGTGCCCTCGCTCTTCCAGAAGTCGCCGAGGTCGTAGCGCAGGTTGGCTTCGCCGGTCCAGGTCGCCTCGCCGTCGAGGGTCCCGGCCCAGGCCGAGACCAGCCAGTGCAGCGGGAAGGCCGAGGCCTTGAAGCGGATGTCGAGCACGTCGCCCACCCGGCGCACGCTGCCGCGGCTGTTGCCGAGCTCGAGGTCGCCCGTCAGCGCCCCGCCCTGGTAGCGGGCGGTGAGCTTGAAGGGCAGGCCGCCCGGGGCCTCGCGGCGGGTCCTGGCCTCGAGGCTCTCGATGTCGAGGGGGTCCTCGCGCTCGCGCACCTCGAGGCTCTGGCTCTGCAGCACCACCTCGAGCTCGTCGGGCCGGTAGCTGGCCCGACCGGTGACGCGCCCGTGCAGGAAGGGCACCTGGCTGCTCACCACGGGCAGGTCCTGCACCAGCACTTCCCGCAGCGTGGCCTGGGCCACCGGCCCCTCGGGCGTCTGGCGGGCCTCGAGGTCGATGTCGCCCAGCGCCCCGGTGAGGCTGCCCTTGGCCTGGAGGGTCCGCTGGGCCTGCACCGCCAGCCGCACCCGCGCCGCCACGGGGGCGAGCGGGAGGTCGAGGTTGAGGGCGCCGTTCCAGCCGCCCTGGGCGCTGTGGGCCAGGCTGCCGCGGACCCACTGCCCCTCGGCCTGGAGCCGGCCCTCGGCCCCCTGCCCCTGGGCCTGGAGCACCTCCTCGCCCCCGGCGGCGCGGTAGTCCAGGCGCCAGGCGCCACTCAGGCTCACGCCGCCCTCGAGCCGCCCCTGCTTCCAGGGCAGCCACTCGGTGGCGGCGTGGGTGCCGCTGAGGTTCAGGCGGTCGCCCGCGCCCTCCAGGCGCAGCTCGAGGCCGTAGAGCGCGGCCTGGAGCTCGCCGCCCAGGCGGCCGCCGCGGTACTCGAGCTGCCCCTCCCCCAGCCCCGGCGCGGTGAGCTGCACGGCGAAGTCCTGCAGGCCCAGCGACGCCCGCAGCCGCCCGTCGCCCAGCGGGTAGGTGGCGACCACCGCCGGGCCCTGCCCCTCGAAGGCCACGCCCCACTGCTCCAGCCGCCCGGCGGCCTGCCGGGTGTTCAGGTTGACCTCGAGGCCCGGCCCCCGGCCCGCGCTCAGCCGCAGGCTAGGGTATTCCAGGCTGGCGGTGAGGCCCAGCGCCCGGGCCTGCACCACGGGGACGGGCTTGTCGCCGGTGAGGGTCACGGTGCCCTCGCGCAGCTTCAGCTCGCCGCTCCAGCCGGGGCCGTAGGCCACCTGCCCGGCCACGTCGCCCTGCAGGGCGGCCTCGAGCCGGCCTGCGGCGTAGGAGCCGCTGGCCTTCCCGCTGCGGCCCAGGGCCTTCCAGCCGAGGCCGAAGCCCAGCCTGCTCCAGGGCCCGCTCACCTGCCCGTCGAGCACCAGGCCGCCGTAGTCGAAGCCCTGCAGCCGCCCCTCCAGGCCGCCGGCGCTGACGCGGGCGCTCAGGCCCTCGCCCTGCACCCGCACCTCCTGCTCCTGGCCGCGCAGCTCGAGGGTCTTGCCGTAGCCCCTCCAGCGGCCCTGCAGCCACTGCCCGGGGTAGGTTCCCGTGGCCTCGAGCACGCCCAGGCCGCGCGGCAGCTCGCCGCTGTAGCTCCAGCGGGCGCTGAGGCTCTCGAGGTCGAGGAGGCCGCGCAGGGGGGCCAGGGCCTCGAGGCCCTGCACCTGCACCTGCGTGCCCTGGCCCGCCAGCCGCACCGCGCCCCATTCCGGCAGGCTCAGCCGGGCCTCGCCCTGCACGCTGCGCTCGGCGGGGCGGGCCTGGAGACTGGCCTCCAGGCCGAAGGGGCCCTCGAGGTCGGCCTCGAGCCGCACGGCGGGGTTGGCCGAGTACTCGCCCAGGAGGTCGAGCTCCAGCCGCCCGGCCCAGCCCTCGCGCCCGGCCAGGCGCACCGCCCCGCGGTCGAGGTCGGCGTTGCCCACCAGACGCCCGCCCGGGACCGGCAGGTTGAGCGCGAGCAGGCCGCTGGGGCGGCCCCCCTCCAGCCGCGCGACCCCCGTGAGGTAGGGGCCCTTGAGCTCGGCGTGCAGCCCCTCGCCGTAGTACAGCGCGAACTGCTGCTCGCGGTAGCGGCCCTCGAGCGTGGCCTGGGGGCCGGCCACCTTGACCTGCCCGCTCGCCTCCAGGCCCTCCCCGCTCAGCCGGACCGGCAGGACCAGGCTCTCCAGCGGGCCCTCCCCCTGGCCCTGCACCCGCACGGGGAGGCCGGTGAAGGGCCCTAAGTCGGTGTCGAGCCGCAGCCCCACCCGCCCGGCCCGGTAGCTGAGGTCGGCGCCCGCGCCCCGGGCCTCGAGCCAGGGCTGGCCCTGGTAGCCGAAGCGCAGCCCGATCACCGCGCCCTCCCCCTGGGCCCGGCCCGTGCCCTCGAGCACCGGCCGGCCGAGGGTGCCGCTCAGGGAGCCGTTGGCCTCGACCCGGGTGCGGAGCACGGTATAGCGGTAGCTGAGCCGCCCGCTGAGCTGCCCCTGTACGGGGACCACGCCCTGGGCCTCGAGCTCGCCCAGGCCGCGCGGCAGGGGGCCGTCGTAGCGCCAGGCGGCGCTGAGCTTCTGCAGGTCGAGGCTGGCCCGCAGCGGCTCGAGCCCCTCCTCACCCCGGACCGCCACGGCCTGGCCCTGGCCCTCGAGCGCCAGCGCGCCCCAGCCCTCGAGCCCGACCCGCGCCGTGCCCCGCACCTCGCGGCTGCCGGGCCTCACGGTGAGGCCGGCCCGCAGGTCGAGCGGCCCGGAAAGCTCGCCCTGGAGCTCGACGGCAGCGTCGGCGGAGTAGCCGCCCAGCAGCCGGGCGCTCAGCGCCCCCTGCCAGCCCTCGCGGCCCTCCAGCCGCACAAGGCCCTCGTCGAGGTCGGCGAGGCCCGCCAGCCGCCCGCCGGGAACCGGGAGGTCCACGGCGAGCCGGCCCCGGGCGCCCCCGTCCCGCCAGCGGGCCTCGCCCCGCAGGTAGGGGCCGGTGAGGTTGACGCTGACGCCGTCCTTGTAGCGCAGGAAGAAGCCCTGGCCGCGGTAGAGGCCCTGCAGGGTGCCCTCGAGCCCCTGCACCGCGAACTGGCCCCGCGCCTCCAGCCCCTCGCCGCTCACCCGCAGCGGCAGCACCAGGCGCTCCAGCGGCCCCTCGGCGGTGCTCTCGAGCCGGACCGGAACCCCGGTGAAGGGGCCTAAGTCGGCGTCGGCGGCCAGCCGGACCCGGCCCTCGCGGTAGCTGAGGTCGAGCCCGGCCCCCTGGGCCTCGAGCCACGGCTGCCCCGCGTAGCCGAAGCGCAGCCCCACGGTCGAGCCCTCGCCCAGCACCCGCCCGCTGCCCTCGGCCCGGGGCTGCATCAGCGTGCCGCCCAATCGGGCGGTGGCCTCGAGCCGGGCCCGGCCGAAGGTGTTGGCGTAGCGCAGCTCCCCCGAGAGCTGGGCGCGCAGGCTGCTCCGGGCCGCGACCTCCACCCCCAGAGCCTCGCCCCGCGCCTCGACGTGGTCGCCCCGTCCCTCCAGCACCAGCGCCACCCGCTCGGCCTCGACGCGGAGGGCCCCGGTGACCTCCTGCTCGCTGTAGAGCAGCTCCCCGTCGAGCGTGAACTCGCGCTGCAGGGCCTCGACCGTCGCCCGGCCCTGCCAGCGGGCCTCCTCGACGTCGGTCCCCCGCCCCGCCGCCGACAGGCGCAAGGTGGCGCCCGCCCAGGCCGCCCGCCAGCGGTCGCCCTCCCCCTCGAGCTGCAGGGTGCCGGGCTGATGGAGGTATTGCTTGGGCTCCAAGCGCCCGCTCAGGCGGTAGCGCGTGCCCTCGGTGCCGAAGCCCAAGTCGGCGTCGGCCCACTCGCTGCGCACGCGCAGGCGGCCCTGGCTGGTCTGGGCCTTGAGGTTGATGGCCCCCTGGGCCTCGAGCTCGGCCCAGGGCGTGCGGGCCTCGAGCCCGACGGTCGGGCGCTCGGCGGTTCCGGCCACCACCGCCTGCAGGCGCCAGCCGTCGCGGGCGAAGCGCAGCTCGCCCGCCGGGGCCGGCAGCACCTGCAGGGTGCCCCGCAGGTCGCCCAGGCCCTCCAGCACCAACCGCCCGTCGGTGGGCAGCCGCACCCGGGCCCCCACCTCCTGCTCGGGCAGGAAGGCCGAGAGGCGCCCGTCCTGGTAGTCCAGCCGCACCCGCTGCTCCCAGGCCACCAGCTCCCCGCCGGCCTGCCCCCGCGCGTCGAGCCCCACCT
>NZ_QXDL01000224.1:0-6183 GCF_003574345.1 Calidithermus terrae | reverse complement strand
CGGGCCTCGAGCCACTCGGGGATCTCGGGCGGGGCCGTGACGGGCAGGGGGCGCACCTCGGCTACGGGGCGGTAGCGCCAGGTCTGGTGAAAGTAGTCGGGGCGCTGGTAGGCGGGCGCGTCGGGGCCGAAGCCGACCTCGACCATGGCCTGAGCCCAGCCGGTGGCCTTGCCCTCCTTGACGCTGCCACTCATCACCAGCACGTCGCGGGCGCGGCTGGCGGCGACGTAGAGCAGGCGGTAGCTCTCCTCCTCCTCGCGGGCCCCCGCCTGCTCGCGGAAGGCCTCGAAGCAGGGGGTGTCGGGCAGGGCCGCCCGCCCGCCCTCGCCCAGGTAGAGCGGCTGGGCGCGGTGGCTGTTCATGCGCCCGAGGTCGAAGACCGCCACCAGGGGCCACTCGAGCCCCTTGGCCGCGTGGACGGTGAGGAGCTGGATCCCCTCCCCGCTCTGCGGCACCTCGCCGGCTTCGGCCTGGCGCGAGAGCATCTGCAGGCGCTCTAAGAGCACCTCGAGGTCGCGCGGCGGGCGGCGGGCCACCTCGAAGAGCAGGGCGTCAACGTTCTCGCGGGCGCGGGGGTCGAGGAAGTCGAGGTAGGACTTCCCGCCGATAAGGGGCTCGCGCACCAGGAACTTGAGCGCGTCGAGCGGCGCCGACTGCCGCACCCGGCGGCGCACCCGCTCCAGCCGCTCCCACACCTCGGGGAAGGCGAGTTCGAGGGTGTAGAGCGGCGCCTCGGAGGTGAGGACGCGCTCGAGGTCGGCCAGGCCCATCTGCCCGAAGGGGCTGCGCAGCCAGGCGGCCAGCGAGAGCCCTGAGGGGTCGAAGCCCACCCGCAACGCGTGGTAGAGGTCGCGGATCTCCTGCCGCTCGTAGTAGCCGCGCCCCTGCAGCAGCACGTAGTCGAGGCCCTCGCGCTGCAGGGCCTCCTCGAGGAAGGGGAAGCTGGCGCGGGAGCGCGCCAGCACCGCCATCTGCGAGAGGGGCACCCGGCTCGACAGCGCCCGCAGCCGCTCGGCGAGCACCTGGGCCTCGAAGCGGCGCAGCTCGTCCATGGGCACGTCGCCCTCGACCCAGTGCAGCTCGAGCTTGCCCACCTCGCCCCGCACCCCCGCCACGCTGGGGGCTTCCTCCGGCCCGAAGCCCAGCCCGCGCCGGGCGAGCTCGGCGGTGAGGCGGTTGAGGAAGCGCACCAGCACGCCGGCGTGGCGGTAGGTGGTGGAGAGGGGCTCGAGCTCCTGCCCCTCGCGCCGCGCCCGGCGGAACACCTCCACGTCGGCGTCGCGGAAGGCGTAGATGGACTGCTTGGGGTCGCCCACGACCTCCATCGGCATCCCCGCGTCGCGCAGCGCGCTGAAGAACTCGCCCTGCAAGGGGTTGACGTCCTGGAACTCGTCCACGAGCATCACCCGGTAGCGCCCCAGCAGCCTCTCCACCGCCCGCCGGTTGCCCACCATCCCGATGGCCCGGCGCTCGATCTCCGAGGGCGAGAGCAGGTTGGAGCCCAGCCGCCTCTCGTAGGCCGCGAACACCGCCTGGTACACCCTCACCAGCCGCTCGTTGGCCTCGCCGGGGGCGGGCTCGAAGGCGCGCGCGAGCGAGCGCTTGTCGAAGAGGAAGAGCAGGGGCTCCTCGAGCTCGGGGGTCGCCAGGCCGTGCAGGGGGTGCTCGGGGTCGGCGGCGAGGTAGCGCAGCGAGCGCCACTCCTCCTCGAACAGCGCCTTGGCCTCCCAGTCGCCCATCAGGCTGAAGTCGGGGTCGAGGCCCAGCAGGGGCGCACACAGCCGCAGGGCCTGGGCCATGAAGCCGTGGATGGTGGTGAGGGTAGCCCCGCCGAGCTCGAGCCGGGCCTCCTCGAAGCGCGCGCGGCCCGCGGGGTCGGCCACGAAGCCGAGGTGGTGTCCCTGCTCCAGCACGTCCTCGACGGCCCGCCCCACCCGTACCCGCAGCTCGTCGGCGGCCTTGCGGGTGAAGGTGACGCCCGCGATGCGGCGCAAGGGCGTGCCCGAGGCGATGAGCTCGAGGTAGCGCAGCACCAGGCTGGCGGTCTTGCCAGTCCCGGCGGAGGCAACACGGACCTTCATGCCCATTTCCGCCCGAATCTTACCCGTTCAGGGCCAGGTATAAACAGCGTTATAATTCCGGCGTGAAGCGCACCCTGCTGAGCCTGGGCAACAGCACCGCCGTGACCCTGCCGCCCGACCTGCTCGAGCGCCTGGGGCTCCGTTCGGGCGATACCGTGGAGGTCGAGGCCACCGAGGACGGCATCCTGATCCGCCCGGCCAAAGCCCTCGACCCCGAGTTCGAGCGGGCCCTGCGGGCGGTGGTCGGGCGGTACGGCAACACCCTGCGCCGGCTGGCCGCCTACGACCGTGGGGACGAATGAGGCCCACCCGCTGGCTGAGCGTGGCCGAGGTCATGCTCCTGCACGACCTGGCGTTGGAATTGCACGGAGGCAAGCCGGGGCGTCTGGACCCTGGGCGGCTGGAGTCGGCCGTCCTGCAAGCCCAGGCCGAGTTCGGGGGACAGTTGCTGCACCCCACGCTCCACGGGCAGGCGGCGGCCTACCTCTTTCACATCGCCACCGGTCATACCTTCGCCGACGGGAACAAGCGCACCGGGCTGCTCGCTGCCCTGACCTTCCTCGAGCTCAACGGCTCCCCCTGTACCCTGAGCGAGGACGCCGCCTACGAGCTGGCGCTCGCCGTGGGCCGGGGCGAGCTGGACAAGGCCCAGACCGCTGCACGGCTCAGGAACCTCGAGGGCTGAAGGGCGGGATGCGCTAAACTACGCACACTAGAGGCTGTGGCGATGGAATACGTGAACCTCAACGGACAATTAGTGCGCGACGCCGACGCGAAAATCCACGTCAGCGACCTGGGGCTGCGGCGGGGTTACGGGGCCTTCGAGTTCTTCCGGGTGCTGCGCGGCGTCGCGGTGTTCATCGAGGACCACCTCGACCGCTTCGAGAACTCCAGCCGCGCCATCGGCCTCGAGGTGCCCTACTCCAGGGCCGAGCTCGAGGGCTTCGTGCGCGAGCTGATCCGCGCCAACAACCTCCAGAGCGCGGGGATCCAGCTCGTGCTCACCGGCGGCTACTCCGAGGACATCTTCACCCCCGGCCACCCCAACCTGATCATCGCCCCCATCGCCCTGCGCGAGTACCCGCCCGCCCTTTACCAGCAGGGCGTGAAGGTCATCACCCACCGCCACGAGCGCGAGATCCCCGAGGCCAAGACCACCGCCTACCTCACCGCCGTCAAGCTCGGGCCGCGCATGAAGGCCGAAGGCGCCGCCGAGGTGATCTACCACGACGGGAAGTGGGTCACCGAAGGGGCGCGCTCGAGCCTGGGCTTCGTCAAGGAGGGCGTGCTCGTCACCGCCAAGGACGGCGTGCTCCCCGGCATCACCCGCATCCACGCCCTGCGCCTGGCCCAACAGCTCATGCCCGTCGAGCACCGGGCCTTCACCCTCGACGAGCTCTACGCCGCCGACGAGGCGTTCATCACGAGCTCGACCCGCGGCGTCATGCCCGTGACCCGCATCGACGACCGCCCGGTGGGCGATGGGCAGGTGGGCCCCAGGGTGAGCGCGCTGGTGAAGGCTTTCGAGGCGCACGTGGAGGCTTATCTCAGGGCCCAGCAGGTCTCGAGCTAATCCAGCCAATCCAGGTTTCTACCCACGATCAGCTCGCGCATTACGCTGTGGTGAGTGTTTTTCATGAGCACCCTTCTGGTTTTCAAGCCACTGCGTAAAGCCAGGTCTTCCACCAGGGAATCGTCATCGTAGGTCATCACAAAATCGCCCGTGAACCTGGAGGCCAGGTGAAACAGGTGCGGATGGTCCAGCTCCGAGTGGACATAAAGGCGGCTCCCGGCCCGCTTCTGACCAGCGGTGTATGGGGGGTCGATAAAGGCCACGGCTCTGGAGTGCCCCAGTCGCCGCTCGAGCTCTAACAGGCCGTCTCCCTCCACGACCCTCACCCGCTCCCGAAGAGGTGCCAGGCGAAGTATGCGATGCTTCAGGGTTTGGGGATACCATCTCGAGCGTATACCCCGTCCATTTTCGCCCTCCTTGATCATGCCGGCCCCAGGCGCCAGGATGCCGCCGCGGTTAATCCGGTTTCTGAGGATGGTTTGGAAGGCATGCTCCTCAACTGTGTCCGGCTCACCAGACAGAACCGTGCGTACATTGTCCAGGGTCAGCTCGAAGCTTGAAATCCTCTGTGCCAGTGCTGCCGCATCCCCTTCAAAAATCGCCTTCCACACCGCAACGACATCCCGATCCTTCTCGACCAAAATAACTCGATCAGCAAGGTTCTCATACAACACGGTCAAGCCGGCGCTGGCTCCCCCAGCAAAAGACTCGATGAACTCCGCAGGCCGAAAGGGCAAGCTCGCCAGCCATCGCTTCAGGTAAGGCACGAACCAGGTCTTACCGCCTGGGTAGCGCAGCGGGCTGAGCTGGCGCACCGTGGCGACGTTCACAACTGCCAGTTCGACGTCGAATAGCGGTGCCTGGCGTACTGGGCTCATGGTTCTCCCTCTATCACGTCTTTCAAGGTGGGGGCATCGGGGGCCGATTCCCCTAGCTTTTCGTCCAACTTCTCCTGTAAGGTTGCCATAAAGGATTCAACGGGGCCCTCGTTGGTTCGTGTGATCTGCCTCAGGGCGTCTTCAAACTTGGTATAGACCGTCCGGTGGCGGGTCAGCCTGTAGCGATTCGACCCCTTATCCAGGATCAGCTCATAAAGAAACCAGGCGACCTCGGCGTCCTCCTTGCGAACCTCCCTAAGTCGTGGCAACGTCTCAAAAAAAGCCGTATGCAAAGCAACGGCAATTTTCTTGTTCCAAGAGTGGAAGATTCCACCTTTGTAAATAATCTGCGGAGCCAGTCGCTTGCGTGATGAAGAGAGGTAGTCCGCTCGCGGATAATTCCTGCCCTCGTACCCCCGCGTCCGATAGTCCGTGGGATTGGCGATGAATTCCTCGAAAGGGCGACGGATATTACCGCTAATATACACACCCTGAACCTCTACAGAGCCAAAGTCCAGGATGCGACCACGGCTGTCATAGCTCACCAGGACAAGGTCTATGTTCCCGGCGGATTTTCCCTCGCTGTCTTCAAGGCGAATTTCAGCCAGGGAGGTCCAGGTAGCCTCCTCCGGGAAAAAAAAGCGGGCGGCATCCTCAGCGATCAACCAATCCTCCCGAAAGCGCACAGGGCAGGTAATCGCCAGCTTATCTCCATCGATAATGCTACAAACACCCAGAGGATCCTGCGCCTTGTCTTTCGTACAGTTCGGAACCCGATTGTTAAAAGGACACAATCTGAGCTTGCGGTACCGATCGGCCTCTTCACTGACGTTGTCTACAGGAAAACCAAAGGCTTCGGCAATCGGCTGCTTTGGCATACGTGCCCATTGTATATGCCTAAAGGCGGCACAATTCACCCCACCCTCCCCTCCCGGCACACATCCCGCACCGAGCAGCTCAGGCAGATGAAACCGGGGTTGGGCTTGACCTCGCCGCGCTGGTAGCGCTCGAGGGTGGCCCGAACCTTCTCGTTGCGCCAGCGGATGGGGCCGGTGACCTGGGAGATGGGCTTGTCGTAGACGGGGAGCGGGGGGCCCAGGACGGGCCAGACCCACAGGCGCACGCCCTTGACCTGGCGGGGGTTGTGCTCGAGCAGGTAGCCCGCCAGCCACAGCTCGCCCCAGCGGCCGCGCAGGAAGGCGGTGGGGTCGTCGGTGTCGGGGGGGGCGAAGGTGTAGAAGCTGTACTCGCCGCCGCGGTTGAGCGCGCCGTCCACGCGGGCCTGGGGGGTGGCGTTCTCGGGCCAGGCGAAGCCCAGGTTGAGCGCGAAGAGCAGCTCCTGGTGGGCCCGCAGCCAGCCTTCGGCCTCGGGGAAGCGCTGGGCGAGGGCCTCGAGGCGGGCCTCGTTGAGGCGCTTGAGGGCGCGGAGCTCGCGCACCAGCGCCCGCCAGCCGCTCGCCTCCTCGCGCCCGCGGGGGCCGGCAACGCGCTCGGCCCAGAACCTGAAGCCGCACTCGTCGTAGCGGCGCAGGTCCTCGACGGTGGCCGGGCCCAGGCGCACCGGGCCGTCGGGCGGGCGGTAGCGGCCGTCGCCGGGCACCTCGAGGCGGCTGGCGCTGGGGAGGTCGGGGATGCGGGGAAGGCTGCGGGG
>NZ_QXDL01000223.1:0-6189 GCF_003574345.1 Calidithermus terrae | reverse complement strand
CTCGCGGGCTCCGCCGAAGTACGACTCGTCCACCCCCACCCCGCCCGCAAACGGCGTTTCATGCTTCAGCCTGCGGGCGATCACCCCCCGTACCTCGCGGTAGAACAGGGCGGCGGTGTCCTTGCTCACCCCCACTAACTCCGCCGCCCTGCGGGCTGTGACCTCGGCAATAAACAGCCCCAAAAGTCGCTGAACTTTCCAGTCGCTAAGTTTTGTCCTTCTGCTCTTGCGGGGCACTGGCCCGGGGCGTCCGTGGTGGTGCCGGGCGATGCACCGAGAGTCCACGGCCAAGGCCGATCTCTCGGCCGTCATCCGCTGCCACCTGCGGGCCTTCAGGCACCTGAGCGGCATCCCCCGGCACTGCCTCTGCGACCTGGACACCCACGACGCCCCGGTCTCCAGGACGGCCTCCGAGGGCAGCGGCTCCGCCGCGGGGGCGGGGTACGTGCCGGGCAGCTACGCCCCCTCCTTCTCCACGCCAGGCTCGAGCGGGGTTGGCGTGAGGCCCTGAGACCCTGGGGATCGGGCGGCTTCGGGACCGCTTCCGGGTATTGCGCCTCTGTTGCGCCCGCCGTGTAAGTTTGTTGGGACGGCCTACGGCCGGCCGTCGCGCCACCCCCTTCCGTTACCCCAGCATTCCCCAAGCCGACCCACCGGCACATCGGCACCCCGGCATTTCGGGCACCACCCCCCAGGAGGTGGCACATGCGACAACCCCGGCCCAGGCCCAGGCTCCTTCCCCTAACCCCACGGCGGCTGCCGCTGACGGCCGCGCTAGCCGCGCTCGGCGGCCTCGCCGGCTGCATCTCCGGCGACGGGGGTACGCCGCCCGACACCGCCCCGCCCGCGGTCCACCTCCAGCAGCCCGCCGAGGGGCAGGAGCTGGCCCAGCCCGCCCTGCAGGTCGTTGGCTTCATCCGCGACGACCGCGGGGTGCAGCGCGCCGAGTACAGCCTCAACGGGGGCCCGCCCCAGCCGGTGGCCCTCACCCCAAACCCTGACGGCAGCCGCTCCTTCGGCTTCCAGGCGGCCCTCGCCGAGGGGGCCAACCGCCTGCGGGTGGTGGCCTACGACGCGGCGGGCAACGCGGGCGCGGCCGAGCGCCGCGTGACCTACCGCCCCCCGCCGCCCCTGCCCGCCGCGGTGGAGATCGACCCCTCGGCCTTCGCCGGGGGGTGGTGGGACCGCTACGGCCCCACCTACGACTCCAACCCCGCCCTGGCCGACCACGGGGTCAGCCACACCCACCTCTACGGCAACGACGCGGGGTACGTCGAGTACGCCTTCACCCTCGACCGGCCCCCCGGCACCGCCCTGGCCACCCTGCGGGCGCGGCTGTCGAGCAACTTCCCCGGCTGGTCGGGCCCGGCGGACGGGGAGTCCGACGTCACGGTCTACCTCAACGGGAAGGAGCAGGGCACCCGGCGGGTGATGGCCGACAACGGTTCGGGCGGGGAGTACCGCTTCGCCCTCGCCCCCGCCGACTTCGTCGCCGGCAGGAACGTCCTGCGGCTCGAGGTCAAGAGCGGCAGCGCCAAGAAGAACGGCTTGGCGATTTACTACAGGGCCCTGCTTCCGGGTTTCGTTGACACGCCTATCAGCATCGCCTTCAGCGCCCAGCCGCTCCCCAGCTTTACCCTCGAGCCCCTCTACGCCCCCGGCGCCGCGGCCTTCGCCATCGCCCAGGGCGCCGACGCGCTCTACTACTTCAAGATCAACCGGCAGAACGGCTTCGATGTACCTGCGCAAAACTTCGAGAGCACGGGCTTTACGGGTAGCATCCTCGGCACCGATCTCAACCGGGTCAAGGTGACCTTCCGCAAGGACCTCTCCAGCGGCGACCGGCTGGCGGTGGTGGTGCAGGCCGGGCCCCAGGCCCCCCTCGGCGAGCACGCCTTCTGGGCCGAGGGCCGGGGGGGCGGGGTGGGCTCGAGCCCGGCGGCGGTAAACCTCAGGGTGGTGGCGTGCTCGAGCGGGTGTAGGTAGATGGAGGGCTCATGATCCAGCGGATTCTCCTTGTTTGGTTTTTACTCGCGATCGCTGCGTGTGCTCCCCGTTCCCCTAGCTCGGATCGGGCAGACACGTTCAACCGCCTCCGTGCCCAGAACGTTTCGGCGCACATACGATCCCTGCAGCTGGGTCGCTTGCTCGGGTTCGTGGAGGCCAAGGACATTGGTGAGCTGCAGAGCTTCACCGCCGACCGGCGGTGGGTGTTGTACCAGCCGACGCGCACCGACGCCCATGGCTACAGCATTCCAGACCCCACCTTGGTCCTCGCCGACCTGTCCAGCGGCCGCACTCTGGACCTCGGGAGGCTACTTAATCTGCCGCTCCTGGAGGGTGAGATCTCCCCGAACGGGAGGTACGTGGCCGTCGTGGACCTAGTTAACTTCGACCTTTGGCTCGTGACGGTGGCTGACCGGGACACATCCCTCCTCGCCACAGCGTCTCCCCTCCACCTTTTGTCTAACTTAACCTGGAGTCCTTCTGGGGAACGACTAGGGTTCGTCGTTAACCACTTTGAGACCTCTGACGTCGCGTGGGTCGCTGTACGGGCTGGTCCCGCGGCCGATGTGGTCGGGTTCAACGGGGTCAATGTGGTCCTCAGGGGCATCTCGAGCGTGTCTGGCATCCGCTGGGAGGGGGACCAACTGCTTACAGAGGACAGGATTTCCCCTCAGTCTGTTCCTGGATCTCCTACGGAAAAGGCCGGTCGGGTGATGGAACTCAAGCTGCCCTATGGGAAGGGCGATGCCTGGATCTCTAACGGCTACCAGGAGCACCTTAACTATTCCCCCCCTGACAAGCCGTCACTAGATTTTTACGGGGGGGAGGCATCGGTTCAGAAGCCGACGCTCTCTGTCGCGCCCGGAACGGTGATTCAGGTGGTTGATGACTATCCCGACCCCGGCTCCTGCTCCCTGAGCAACAACACCAACGTCGCCAATTTCGTGATCGTGAAGCATTACGGAAGCAACGGCCTTCTGTACTCGTCCATTTATTGGCACCTGAGGGGGAGCCCTAAGATCCCCGTGAAAAATGGGGAGCCCGTATCCAGGGGGACAGTGCTGGGATACATCGGGTGCACGGGGAAGGCTAGCGGAGAACACCTTCATTTCGGCATGCGGTACGGCCAGTCGGACGCGAACCTGACGTATTCTGGGCCGCCTGCTGCCCCCGAGCCCATGGAGTATCAGGAATTCCCGTCTAGATCAGGCCCGTACCACTCCACCAACCAGGCTGGCGGAGGTACGGGGGACCAGCCCCCCTCCGACGCCCGGGAGTGCGCGCGCGAGGGCCAGCGCTGCGCCTTCAGCGGCACCTGGGACGTGTGGTACGGGGCTGACTCGAGGTGGCGCAGGCAGCGGTTCACCGACGGGGTGGACTGCCGCAACGAGTCCTTCGGCGGGGACCCGGCCCCCGGGGTGCAGAAGGCCTGCCGGACCCAGGCCCCCGCCTCCGAATGGATCCTCGAGGTCTGGGAGAACGGGGACTTCACCGGCTCCAGGCAGCAGTACCGCCAGGTAGGGGTCTACCGCGCCGACCAGGGCGGGCTCAACGAGGTGGGGGATAACCGGATCTCGGCCTTCAAGCTCAAGGCCGGCTACAAGGCGCGCTTCTGCGACAACCCCGACGGCTCGGGCGACTGCTTCGAGGCGGTGGGGCCGCGCGAGGAGGGCGTCCCCATCAACGACCGCATCTCCTACATCCGCGTCGACCGCCACGAGCCGGAGTGGATCCTCGAGGTCTGGGAGAACGGGGACTTCACCGGCCGCTCACAGCGCTACACCTCCCCCGGCACCTATCGGGCCGACCAGGGGGGGCTAAACGACGTTGGCAACGACAGCATCTCGGCCTTCCGCCTGAAGGCCGGGTACCGTGCTCGCTTCTGCGACAACCCCGACGGCAGCGGCGACTGCTTCGAGGAGGCCGGGCCCAAGGAGTCCGGGGTCCCGATCAACGACCGGGTCTCCCACATCCAGATCAGCGCTTCCGCCGCCGACTCCACCCCGCCCGCCATCCAGTTCCTCTCGCCGGACTCCAGTGCCACGGCGGAGTACACCCTCACCCTGCGCGTCACCGACGGCGGCAGCGGGGTCAACTGGGGCAGCCTCGCCATTACCAAGGACGGGGCGGCCGGCGGCAGCCTGCCGGAGATCAACGGAGACCAGGTCACCCAGAGCTGGACCCTCAAGGCCGGGGACAACCAGTTCCAGGTGCAGGTTCGTGACGCCGCCGGGAACCGGGCGGCGCAGGGCCTGCTGGTGCGCTACAGCCCGTCCCCGCGCTGGCAGGTCAACCCCGCCGCCCTCAGCTTCAGCGGGGCGGCGGGCGGCCCGGCCCCCGCGGCCCAGACCCTCACCCTGACCAACGCCGGCAACGGCGCGGGCGGCTTCGTGGTCTCGGCCAGCGAGCCCTGGGTGGCCGCGGCCCCGGCGTCCGGCTCCCTGGGCCCCGGCGCCTCCGCGGCGCTGGCGGTGGAGGTGGCCCCCTGCACCGCGCCGGGCACGGCCACCGCCGCCCTGGTGGTGAGCGGGGGCGGCAGCACCGCCACGGTCAGCGTGCAGCGGGCCTGCGCCGAGGCCCCCCAGGCGGTGCTCGAGGCCGTCCCCGACCGGCTCGACTTCCAGGACACGGTGGGCGGGGGCGCCCCGGCGCCGCAGAGGCTGCGGCTGCGCAACGTGGGCACCGCCGCCGCGTCCTTCAGCGTGGCGGTCAAGCAGCCCTGGCAGCAGGTCTCCCCCTCCGGCGGCGCCCTGGCCCCCGGGCAGGAGGTGGAGCTGACGGTGGCGGTGGCCGACTGCGGGCGGGCGGGCGAGGAGGCCGCCTACTTCTACGTCGCCGGCGGCCCCCGCCAGCTGGCGGTGCTGGTACGGCGCGCGTGCGCCGGGGTCGAGCGCTGGGAGGCGAGCCCCTCCGCCCTGGCCTTCGCCGACGCGGTGGGCGGCGGCCCGGCCGCGCCCCAGGTCCTGACCCTGTTCAACCGCAGCAGCCCGGGCCTGCCCGCGCGCGCCTTCAGCGTCAGCGCTGACCAGCCCTGGCTGCGGGCCGCCCCGGCGGGCGGGTCGGTGGAGCCCGGCCAGCAGGCCGGGGTGCAGGTGGCGGTGGACGACTGCGCCGCGGTGGGCGCCCGCTCCGCCGCCCTCACCCTGCGGGTCGAGGGGCACGGCGAGCTGCGGGTCCCGGTGACCCTGGACTGCCGCGCCGACTTGGTCCCCCCGCGGCCCCCGGCCGGCCTTCAGCTGGCGATGTCCTCGCTGGGGCGGGTGATGCTGGTGTGGGAGGAGGCGGAAGGGGCGGCGCGCTACGAGTTCCGCGCCACCTTCGACGGCCAGCCGCTGGAGGTCAGCGGCCAGGCCCCCGCCCGCGGCAGCGGCAGCGCCGGCGCGGTGGCCCAGTTCGTCAGCGCCCCCGAGGCCCCCGCCAAGCAGGGCAAGACCCTGTGCCTCGCCGCGCGCTCGGTCAACGCCGCCGGGGCCAGCGCCTACACCCCCTACGCCTGCACCGCCTACACCTACTACGCCAACGCCGCCGCGCGGGCCCTGCCCTTCGCCCTGCCCGCGCCCGCCTCCGAGCTGCCGCGGCTGCTGCTGGGGCGCTAGCCCGGCGCCCCGGCGCTCGCAGGAGGGGTTCGCACGTGCCCGGCCAGTGGAGAACCGGGCGGGGAGCCGGCCCTCAGGTCAACCGAGGCGGGCCACGTTGAGCCCGGCTGCGCAGGCGCCTCCTGGGTGATAGGCCCTCCGCGGTGGAGCACGAGCTGGAGGGGCGTGCGGTCTGGTGGAACAGCCCGCTCCCATCGCCGACGCTCGCCGTTGTGCCGTCCGGCCGCTCTGGCCGAGGTGGCGGGCCCGGCGAACGCACCCGCCCGGAGACCCGGGGGCGGCGGTGCCGCGGTGGGGCGTGAGGGTCACGCCCCCAGGGCCCGGCAGGGCGGGGCGCAGGCTCGTAGCGCCCCCGGTTCTCGCGGGGGTATTCCTAGGGCCGCGGATGCCGGAATGCTGGTAGGCATGCCCTGGGCGAAGGCCCTCCGGCACCCGGGCCGCGGACCCGGCTCGAGGCCTGATCCTGGGCGACACCGCCTTCTGGTCGTCGTTCCGCATCGGCTTCATCTGGACCTTCTCGGTCACGGCGGGGGTGCTGGTGCTGGGGATGACCCTGGCCATGCTGCTCAACCCCAAGCTCCCCTTC
>NZ_QXDL01000222.1:0-6236 GCF_003574345.1 Calidithermus terrae | reverse complement strand
CCGACAAACACCCACCCAAGCCACAACCGGGTTTGGCAATTCTTTAGCTCGAGCCCCCCCAGCCCCAGCTTTGCACCGGCCGGGCTCGAGGCGGCCCGTAAAATACACGCGTGACCTCGGCCCTGCTGATCGTCTTCGCCTTCGTGCTGGGAGCGGTGATCGGCTCCTTCCTCAACGTGGTGATCTACCGGGTCCCCGCCCGCAAGTCGGTGGTGTACCCGCCCTCGAGCTGCCCCTCCTGCGGCCACCGCCTGGGCCCCGCCGAGCTCGTGCCCATCGTGTCCTGGGCCCTCCAACGCGGCCGCTGCAAGCACTGCGGGGCCTCGGTCTCGGCCCGCTACCCCGCCGTGGAAGCCCTCACCGGCCTGCTGTTCGCCCTGGCGGCCTGGCTGCGGCCCGAGTTCCCCGAACTCCTGCTGATCTGGGCCTTCATCGCCATTCTGGTGGCGCTCTCCTTCATCGACATCGACACCTACACCGTCCCCGACGGCATCAACTTCGGCGGGCTCTTCCTGGGCCTGGGCGCCGCGGCCCTGCTGGCCTTCCCCCAGCCCTTCGGCCAGGCCCTCGACGCGGCGCTGATCTGCGCGGGGGTCATCGCGCTCATCGGCAGCTACGGCTCGCTCGTCGTGCGGCGCTTCCGCGACGGCAAGCGGGAATACCCCGTGGGGCTGCACACCCTGCACCTCGCGGCGATGGTGGGGGCCTGGTTCGGCCCGGCCGCCGGGCTGGTGGCGGGCTTCCTCAACTGGGCGCTCAACGCCCGCACCAAGCGGGTGTGGGCCCTGCCCGACGGGCTCACCCTGGGGCTGGCGGCGCTGGGGCCCGTCGTGGCCTACCTGGTCCCAGCTTGGCCCTTCGACGGCCTGCACGGCCTGTTCATCGCGGCGGGCGGCCTGGCCCTGACCGGCGGCCTGTACTGGGCCTTCCAGCCCGAGCCCGAGGACGACCCTGACGAGGTGGTGGTGATGGGCTTCGGCGACGTCAAGCTGGCCGGGCTCCTGGGCGCGTGGCTGGGGGTGGGCCCCTTCCTGGTGGGCCTGATGGTCGCGGTGGTGGCGGGGGCGGTGATCGGGCTGGCGCTGCGCGAGCGCAAGGTGCCCTTCGTGCCCTACCTGGCCCTGGGCGGGCTGGTGGCCTTCTTCTTCGGCCAGGACCTCATCGGCTGGTACTTGGGCTACCTGGGCGTGGGGCCGTAGCCTCGAGCCCTCCGCCCCCGGGTGAAGTTCCGGGACTTACGCCCCAATCGCGGGGGTCCGGGGGGTTTTAGGCTTTAGGGCGTGGACCTCTACGACCTCTTCCTCCGCCGCGCCAGCGTGCGCAAGTTCAGGCCCGAGCCCCTGCGCGAGGGGGACCTCGACAAGCTCCTCCTGGCCGCCCAGCGCGCCCCCACCGACGCCACGGCGCAGATGTACAGCCTGCTGCGCGTGAGCGACGGTGCCCTGCGGGCCGAGGTGGCCCGGCTGTCCAACAACCCGCACGTCCAGACCGCCGCCGAGTTCTTCGTGCTCCTGGCCGACGTGCACCGGCTGCGCCGCCTGGTCGAGCACCGGGGCGGGGAGTGGGGCCACTGGCCCCGCACCGCCGCCCACTTCGCCGTCGCCGACGCGGTGCTCGCCGGCAGTGCCCTGGCGACCACGGCCGAGAGCCTGGGCTACGGCATCTGCTGGATCGGGGGGGTGCTCGAGGCCGTCGAGGCCCTGGGCGAGCTCTTCGCCCTGCCCGAGGGGGTCTTCCCGGTGGCCGGGCTGTGCGTGGGCGTGCCCGAGGAGGTCCCCGCCCCGCGGCCGCGCCTCTCCCGCAGCCTGGTCGTGCACGAGGACCGCTACCGCGAGCCCGGGCCCGCCGAGCTGGAGCAGGCCTACGAGGACATGCGTCCCATCACCCGCAGCGCAGACTGGTACAAGGTGCTCGAGCGCTACTTCACCCGGGGGGGGATCATGGAACAGCGCGAACCGGCCTACCAGCGCTTCACGGCCCGGCAGGGCTTCGACCCCGACCTGCCCCCGGGCACGGACGCCCCTTCGCTGGGGGGCCTGATCGAGCAGGCCCTCGCCCAGGGCTACCGCTCGGTGCTCTTCCGCGAGGGCGTCTGCTGGGTCGAGCGCGAGCCGGAAGCCAGCCGGGGGGAGGGAAAGCCCGGCGGTGCGCTGAGCGGGGCGCTGGCCTCGGCGGGAAAACCGTTCCGGCCGCCCTTGCCCAACGGTGGGTAGGGGGCTATGCTGGGCGCAATAGGAATGAATTCGCTCGAGTCCCCTCAGCAAAGGGCGTACCGTCTGTACTGGGTCATCGCGGCGCTGGTGATGGTGCCCGCGGTGTTCATCCATCCCTTCTTCGGGCGCTGGCCCGAGTTCTTGCTCGACGGGACCTACGCCGCCGCGACCGTGCTGGGCTGGTGGCTGGCCCGCCGCCTCGCGCCCAAGCCCGCCATCACCCTGCACCTGGTGCTGGGCTTCCTGCTGGCGACGTGGTACATCGCCCAGCCGGAGGGCCTGCCCGGCCGCTTCGACTTCCGCGAGGAGGCCTACGTGGCCCTGGTGGCCCCCGCCTTGCTGGGGCTGTCGGTGGTGTGGGGCGTGTGGGGCTTCGCCCTGGCGGTGCTGATGGGCTTCTCGCGCCTGCAAAACCCCACCCTCCCCGAACAGCTCAGCGCGGGCTACGTGTTGGCCTTCGTGGCCCTGCTGGGCCTGGTGACCCACTACAGCCTGCGGCGGCTGGAGGAGGCCCACGAGAACCTCGCCAACGCCGCCCTGCAGGACCCCCTGACCCAGCTCGGCAACCGGCGGGTGCTCGAGGCCGACTTCGTGCGCCTGCAGGCGTTGGCGAAGCGGGCCGGGGTGCCGCTCCTGCTCACGCTGTGGGACCTCGACGACCTCAAGGCCGTCAACGACGACCAAGGCCACGTCGCCGGCGACGCCTACATCCGCGACTTCGCCCAGGCCCTGCGCCTCAACGTGCGCGAGGGCGACGGGCTCTACCGCCTGGGCGGCGACGAGTTCTGCGGCCTGCACCTCGGCCTCTCCGAAGGCAGCTCGGTGAGCCTGCGCGTGCGGGCGGTGTTCCCCAACGTCTCGGTGGGCTGGAGCGAGGCGCTGGGCTCCCTCGACGAGACGCTGGCCCAGGCCGACCAGCACCTCTACGCCGAGAAAGCGAACAAGCGGCCGATCCGGATGCCGAAGCTTCCTTGAGGGTCGGTAGCCGGGCGCTTAGCGCGGGTCGTACGCCGTACGCCGAACGCTAGACACCGGTCTTACGTCCTACGTCGCACGCGAAACGCGAGACGCGGGACGCCTTGGCCCTCGACAAACCACGCGTCACGAGCCACAAGCTGACCGCTGACGGCTTACCGCTCACCCTGGCGCGGGCTGGTGCAGGTCGCGGGAGAGGGCGGCCAGGCGGGTGATGCTCTGGTCGAGCTCGTCGAGGACGATGAGGAGGTCGAGGTGGGCGAGGGTGGTGGCCCGTGACTCCACGCGGCCTTGCTCGAGGCGGCCGAGGTGGGAGCGGCGCAGCTCGAGCAGGTAGGCCTCCATGTGCCGGCGCTCGGCGATGACCTGGTGGGCCAGGCTGCCGTTGCGGGTGGCGAGGGCGGCGAGGGAGAGGTGGAGGCGCTTGAGCACCCGCTCGGCGGCCTCGGCGAGCTCGGTGCGGCCCTCCTCGGAGAACTCGAGGTTCTGCGCGTAGAGCTTGTCCTGCTTGCGCAGCATGCGGCGCACCTGGTCGCCCATGTGCTCGATCTCGCTGGCGGCCATCATCAGCGCTAGCGGGGAGTCGCCGGGGTGGCGGGCCGAGAGGTCGCTGAGGTAGAGCACGATGGCCCGGGCGAGCTGGTCCACCTTCTCCTCGCGCCGGGCCACGTCGGCGGCGTCGCCCTTGCCCTGGGCCAGGATGCGCACGGTCTCGGAGAGCATCTGCGAGAGCTGGTCGCCGATGCGGCCCACCTCGCGCAGGGCCAGGCTCGAGGCCAGCTCGCGCGAGTCGAGGGCCTCGGCCGAGAGGTACTTGGGCGTGATCTCCTGCCCGGCGTCGGGCACGAGCTGCCGGGTGAGGCGCTCGAGGGGCCGCAACAGGGGCAGCGCCAGCAGCGAGGCCCCGGCGTGGTAGGCGAGGTGGGCCAAAGCCACGGCCGCCGCGGGGCCCGAGACCGGGCCGAACGCGGCGGCGAGCCGGGCGCTGAGCGCGGCGTAGGGCTCGAGCACGATCAGCAGGGGCACCGAGAAGGCCACCTTCCAGCCCAGGTGGGCCAGGGCGATGCGCCGGGCCAGGGGGGTGCCCTTCCAGCTCGTGAGCACCAGGATCATGCCCGAGCCCGCCCCGCCGCCCAGGGTGAGGGCCAGCGCGGCCCCCAGCCCCAGCCCCCCCGACCCCGCCAGGGCCAGCGCGATGGCGGCGACGGCGTTGGCCGAGCCCAGCACAGAGGCCAGGGCGAAGCCCAGCACCCACAGGCCCAGCGGGGAGGCCTCGAGGCCCTCCCGCACCAGCGTGAAGAGCTCGCCCTCGGTCAGGGGCATCAGGCCCCGCACCATCAGCGCGACCCCGAAGAGCAGCATCCCCAGTCCCAGCAAAGCCTCGCCCCAGGGCTGCAGCCGCTTGAACAGGCCCACCGCGAAGCCCACCCCCACCAGGGGCAGGGCGAAGGCGCTCAGCGGCGTCGCCACGAGCAGCAGCGCCACCGTGGCCCCGCCCTTGGCCGCCAGGCCCAGCACCAGCGCCGGGGCGAAGCCGGCGATGCCCACCTCGGCCAGGCCGATGGCGGTGAGCCCCAGCGCCGAGCTGTTGAGGGAGATGGCCCCCACCAAAGTGCCCGCCAGCCAGGCCCGCAGCGGGCCCGCGGTGGCCCAGGTGAGCACCTTGCGGGCCGGGCCCCCCACCAGCACGGCCAGGGCCTGGGCGAGGACGCCCAGCCCCCGCACCAGCAGGGCCAGCCCGCCCAGGGCCTCGAGCATCAGCCCACCTCCCCGGCGGCTTGCTGGGGGGGGTGCAGGCGATCCTGGGGCATGGCGGCGAACGTAAATATACCACATGCCCCCGCGACATTCCCCGTCGGGAACGGTGCCCGCCCGACCCTTGACAATTCCCTGACGAAGCCTAATGATTCGGCCTAAGGAGGAAAATATGGCGAACCGTATCGCACGGGCCCTGCGTTTAATTCCCGTCGCGGCCCTCGGCCTGGTGGGGTTTGCGTCCGCCCAGCAGCGCGTGGTCAACGTCCTGTGCAGCCCCGACCTGGCCTGGTGCGAGGCGCTGGGGCCGGCCTTCAAGCAGGCCACCGGGATCGACCTCCGCTTCGTGCGGCTGAGCTCGGGCGAGGGCCTGGCCCGGTTGCGCGCGGAGGCCTCGAGGCCGCAGTTCGACGTGTGGTTCGGCGGCACCGGCGACCCCCACCTCATCGCCTTCAACGAGGGGCTCACCGAGTTCTACAAGCCCAAAGCCTGGAACGACATCCGCGAGGACCTGCGCAAGGCGGTCGGCGAGACCTACATCCCCCTCTACACCGGGGCCATCGGCTTCGTGGTCAACCCCCAGGTCCTGCAGCGGCGCAACCTCCCCGAGCCCAAGCGCTGGACCGACCTGGCCGACCCCCGCTACAAGGGCCTCATCGCCATGCCCGACCCCAACACCTCGGGCACCGGCTACACCATCCTGGCTACGCTGGTCCAGATCTACGGCGAGGACCAGGCCTTCAGCCTGCTCGCCAAGATCCACCGCAACATCGCCCAGTACACCCGCTCGGGCTCGGCCCCCGGCCAGCTCGCCGGCCGCGGTGACGTGGCCATCGCCATCCAGTTCGCCCACGACGGCGTCAAGTTCGCCATGGAGGGCTTCCCGCTGAAGATCTACTTCCCGCTCGAGGGCGTGGGCTACGAGATCGGCGGGCTGAGCCTGATCAAGGGCGCGCCCAACCGCGAGGCGGCCATCCGCTTCATCGAGTGGGCCCTGACGCCCGAGGCCCAGGCCATCGCGGCCAAGGCGGGCTCGCTGCAGATCCAGTCGAACAAGAAGACCCCGGTCCCGCCGAACTCGCCCAAGCTGGCCTCCATTACCCTCATCAAGTACGACTTCGCCAAGTACGGCTCCACCGACGTGCGCAACCGCATCGTGGGCCGCTGGACCAAGGACATCTTCCCGCAGCCCCGCTAGCGCCCGCGCCCGGACCTCCCGGCAGGGGCGGGGGCTGGGCCTCAGCCCGCTGCCCACCTCCCGCCGCCCGCCCGCGCGCCGCCCTCGCCCCCATG
>NZ_QXDL01000221.1:0-6294 GCF_003574345.1 Calidithermus terrae | reverse complement strand
ACCACGGGGCCTTGGTCCGGGGCCGGTACCAGAACGACAACACCCTGCTGGTGGATTACGTCAGGATCGTGGACGAGCGCGACCCCAGCCCCAAGCCCGACGACCGTAAGGACCTGGTTTTCGATAACTTCGTGCTGCGGCCAACGACAGAGAGCCCGCTGGGGCCTGAACCCGCCCACCAGGGACCCTCCCGCAGCCCCGTTCCTAGCCCCTCCAGCCCTTCTCCCAGCGCTCCCAGCGGCACAGGCGATCCGCGCCGGGGCACGGACTGGGATGGGCTTGAGAAGGCGGTCCTAAAAGCCTTACCGGAAGCCGCCAAGAAAATGGGCAAGCCTTCTAACCCCGAAGCCGTTCGCCACTTCATTCCCCATGTTAGGACAATCCTGGAAGCCAGCAAAAACGCCGGGGTTACCGACCCTGCTCACATTGCGTACATTGTCGCTACTGCGGCCTGGGAATCGAACATGGGAAGATCGCTGACAGAGCTTTACAGTGGAGCTTCCGCATACGCGTATTTCGAGGCGAAGTACGGGCCAAATCCTAGCATTTGGGAGGATGACTACCGGATTTATGGCCTACCCAGGAACAACTCCGCGCGGCTCCAGCGATTCCTCGAGGAGCGCAGGCAACGCAACCTCAACGAGCTGAAGAATACCCAGCCGGGCGACGGTTACAAGTACCGTGGCAGGGGATACGTTCAGATCACCGGCAAAAGCAATTACATGAAGTGGCAACAGATTATTGAGAAAGAGGGATTTACCATCAATGGCATCACTCCGAATATCGTCGAAGATCCGGATGCGGTAGTTCGATACCCTGAACTGTCGGCATTAATCCTCGTGGAAGGAATGCGTGCCGGGACTTTCCGTCCAAGGAGGCAAGCTCCACAAAACTCCCTCGACGGTCGCTTGCCAAAAGGAAAGCAGCCCGACCTTCAAGACTTCATAGGGGCAAGGCAAATTGTCAACATAGGCCATGGCGAAGAGGAAGTAGCCCTAGGCGCAAAGCTGCTATATACATCCCTGGGGGAGATAAATAAACCCGAGCCTGGCGAGGTTGAGGGTTTGGTGGTACGTCCCCTCGCGGAGCGACAGAAGCTCTCGGACTCCAAGGCTGACGGCTTGACTAAAGAGGAGTGGGACGAGCAGGGTAAAGGAATCCCTATAGGGTCACTCGACGGGGTTGAAGGGTTCTACCACGGGCTAGCAGAAGGTGACTCTTACGGCCCTAACTATTTGAATAAAATATACATGGGGCAAAAATGGCAGTGCGTGGAGTTCGCCCGTAGGTATTACTGGCTTATCTACGGCCATACGCTAGATGCTTTGGGTAGAAGTGGCGGCGCCATCAAGATGTACACAGAGGGCCTCAAAGACGGGGAGATGGGCTACTCCGGCCTGACGCAGTACCTCAATGGCAGCCCCACTAAGCCCCGCAAGGGCGACCTTATGGTGTTCGCTACAGGGAGCTACGGCCATGTGGCCGTGGTAGCTGAGGTATCCGATAAACACGTCACTGTGGCGCAGCAAAACGTGGGCATTGAGTTTACGACCAACTTTCCTTTGAAGAAGACTATCGAAAACGGGAAAGAGTGTTGGATCGTAGAGCCGTACAAGAACTTTGTCCCCAGGTGCTGGCTCAGAAAGGTATAGAAATGAGGTACCGCAGGCTGGTCGTCTGCATAGGCATAACCGTAGGCATAGCCCTGGCCGTGGGGGCCCTCACCGTCTCCCGGCGGCCCCCAGCCGGGCACACGCCGCTGTTCGGCACCGCCGGCTCGCTGCGCGGGACCGCCTTCTGCCGGAAATACGGCTGCGAGTATGAGGGGGCACACGAATCTACCGTATGGAGGAATACCGTTTTTCACCATCTAAAACTCTTGTATGACTCTGCGAGAAATCCTATAGATGATGACTACCGCCCTGGCACCGTAAAAGCAATGATCGCAAGAAACAGCAAGGGTCAAATCATCCAGGCTGAGCTGGCGTTCTTTAGTGAAAACAATCGTAAAGGCTTTGATAACCAGTTTGACTACAACATAGCATGGGACTTCATGCTTCTAATGGTGGGTAAAGTGAAGGTTTTCCAGGATACAGGTCCGGCCGCCATCTTCGCTGGTGTATGTGTTACTGGACTTGACGGGCGCTACATGGAGAAATTCATGTTGACCAAGGGGCGCCTTCCGGACGGTACGCCCTACTTTATCTATTGCCTCTCGCTGGCAAAACCGGATGCCGCGCACGCGTTCAACAACACCATCGTTTGGACGGTCAGCATGACCGACGAGGAGTACCGCAGGCGCTGAGCTGACAAAGGACTTTGACCAGAGAGACTCGAGGGTGTCCTACTGGGCCCAGAAGGAGTGAACATGAGGCACCGCGGCTTGGTCGTTTGCATAGGCATAACCGTAGGCATAGCCCTGGCCGTGGGGGCTTTGACCGTCTCCCGGCGGCCCCCAACCGGGCGCACGCCCCTGTTCGGCACCGCCGGCTCCCTGCGCGGTACGGACTTCTGCCGGAAGTACGGCTGCGAGTATGAGGGGGCAGAGAAATTTGCTGGATGGGTTGATCAAGTCTTCCACTTTTTCAGGCTTCTTCGCGACTCCGCGGAAAGACCCTTCGACCAAAAGTATCTTCCCGGAACGGCAAAGGTAATGCTCAGGAAGGATCTCGAAGGACGAATCGTCCAAGCCGAGCTGATACTTGTTAATGAAAACAATCCCAAGGGCTTTGAAACTAGCAATGACCCTAATATAATCCGGGACTTCATGCTCCTCATGGTCGGCAATTTGGGTGACTTTCATAATGCCCCAACGGCTGTTTTCAGCCGTTTATGTGGAACCGACATCGACGGGCGCTACATGGGAAAATTCATGTTGACTAAAGGAGAGCTCGCGAAAGGTTCGTCCTACTTCGTTTACTGCCTATCGCTGATGAAGCCGGATTCCACGCACACATTTAACAACAGCATCGTTTGGACGGTCAGCATGACCGACGAGGAGTACCGCAGGCGCTGAGCTGACAAAGGACTTTGATAGCCACCAAACCCACTTCCTTTACTGCCCGCTTGATATGGAGGAAAGCCCTAGCTTAGGCCTGCCCTCGAGTTCAAAGGTGGGAGATGGAGAGCAGGGGACTCGAGGGTGCCCTACTAACCCAAGAAGGAGCAACCATGAGGTACCGCAGGCTGGTCGTCTGCATAGGCATAACCGTAGGCATAGCCCTGGCCGTGGGGGCCCTCACCGTCTCCCGGCGGCCCCCAGCCGGGCACACGCCGCTGTTCGGCACCGCCGGCTCGCTGCGCGGGACCGCCTTCTGCCGGAAATACGGCTGCGAGTATGAGGGGGCAGAAGGTATAGGTATAGGAAAGGTCCTTCACTTCTTCAGGCTTCTGCACGATTCTACAAGAAGGTTTTCTGACCCGGCACTGGTAACGCTCGTGAAAGATCTTGAGGGGCGGGTTATTCAAGCCGAGCTGCGTTTATTCGGTACCGATAACCCCGAAGAAATGCCAAGAATTATTGATCACCGCATGGTTCTGGACTTCATGCTCCTCATGGTTGGCAACCTGGGCGGTTTTCAGGATGGCCCAGCTCCCTTCTTCGCCAGCCTGTGCGGGGCCGATAGGGACGGGATCTACATGCAGAAATTCATGCTGACCAAGGGGCAGTTCCCGAACGGCACGCCCTACTTCGTCTACTGCCTTTTGCCGGAGGAGTCGAGCGCCGCTTACGCCCCTGACAACAGCATCGTTTGGACGGTCAGCATGACCGACGAGGAGTACCGTAGGCGCTGAGCTGTCGAGGTATGAAGCCCAGCTCGAGCCCGACCCTCGAGCTCAGGACCGGGGCTCGGCACAGCCGTTCGACCCCGCCTCGACTACCCTGCCTCGGAGAGCCCCCGGGCCAGCACCGCGCCCACCAGCAGGATCCACATGGTGAGGTAGAAACCCACCATCGCCAGCAGGAACCCGGCGATGGGGCCGTAGAGCACCTCGTAGTACTGGGCACGGGGAAGGAGCAGGGGCAGCCCCAGCCGCATGCCGTCCCAGGCCAGGGCTGCCGCTCCCGCCGCGACTACTGCGGCGCCGAGGCGGGGGGCGGGCAGGGGGAGCAGGGTGTAGGTGACGAGGAAGAGCAGGAAAGCGCCCAGCAGGGGCAGGGCGAGCTCGAGCCCCCCCCGCAGGATCCCCAGCTCGGGGGGCAGGTAGCGCAGCAGGAAGGACAGCGCCAAGCCCCCCAGCGCCAGCAGGATCAGGGCCAGGCCCAGCAGCAGCGGGGCCAGCAGGGCGAGCACCCTCGAGCGCACGTAGCGCCAGACTCGCTGCCCGGCCCGCAGCAGCTTCTGCCCGGTCATGGGGGTGTAACCCTCCATGGGCGTGGGCAGTTCGGCCTGGTGCAGGTGGGGCGAGAGCCCGCCGAAGATGATGCCCAGCGCATAGGCCAGCGAGGCGAAGAAGCCGCTCGAGGCCCACAGCAATACCAGCAAGCTGCCCAGCGTGATCGGGAAGGCCCCGCGGGTGAGAAAGCTCACCAGGCCGTTGGCGAGCTCGGGCTGGGTGGGCAGCAGGTAGACGGTGAGCTCGACCAGGCGCACCAAAAAGGCGTCGCGCAGGCCCTCGTTGCCCGAGAGCACGAAGCCGAAGACCCCCACCAGCAGGAACAGCAGGGGCATCAGGCTGAACAGCGCGTAGTAGGACAGGGCCGCGGCGAAGAAGGGGATGTGGGCGTTGGTGTAGGCCCGGACCATCCGGGAGAGCCGGGGGTTCATGGCGCGGCGTGCTCGGGCCTCACTCCCGCACCTGCCCGTCGCCCAGCGCGACCCACTTGGTGGTGGTCAGCTCGCGCACCCCCATCACCCCGTAGGCGTGGAGCTTGCTGGTGGAGATGCCGATCTCGGCGCCCAGGCCCAGCTGGAAGCCGTCGTTGAAGCGGGGCGAGGCGTTGACGAGCACCAAGGAGGCGTCCACCTCGCGCAGGAAGCGCATGGCGTGGGCGTGGTCGTTGGTGCAGATGGCCTCGGTGTGGCGCGAGCCGTAGCGGGCGATGTGGGCGAGGGCCTCCTCGAGGGAGTCCACGACCTTGAGGGCGAGGATGAGGTCGAGGTACTCGGCCGACCAGTCCTCCTCGCCGGCCGCCTTGACGCCCGGCAGGAGCTCGCGGGTGCGCTCGCAGCCGCGCAGCTCGACCCCGGCTTGGGCCATGGCGGCCTCGAGGCGGGGCAGGAACTCGGGCGCGGCGGCCGCGTGGACCAGGACCTTCTCGAGCGCGTTGCAGGTGCTGGGCCGCTGGGCCTTGCCGTTGACGGCGATATCCACAGCCTTATCCACAGCCGCGCCGTCGTCCACGTAGAGGTGGTTGACCCCCTCGGCGTGGGCCAGCACCGGCATGCGGGCCTCGCGCTGCACGAGCTCGATGAGCTCCTTGCCGCCGCGGGGGATGAGGAGGTCAAGCAGGCCGCCCAGGTGGCACAGCTCGAGGATGGCCGCGCGGTCGGTGGTGGGGACGAGCTGGACGGCCTCGGCGGGGAGGCCGGCCTGCTGCAGCGACTCCTGCAGCAGGCGCACGAGCGCCTGGTTCGACCCGAAGGCCTCCTTGCCCCCGCGCAGCACGATGGCGTTGCCCGCCTTGAGCGCGAGGGCGCTGGCCTCGACGGTGGCGTTGGGGCGCGACTCGTAGATGAAGCCGATCACGCCCAACGGCACCCGCATGCGGCCCACCTGCAGCCCGTTGGGGCGCAGGGTCAGGCCCTCGACCTCGCCCACCGGGTCGGGCATGTCGGCCACCTGGAGCAGGCCGGCCACGAGGTCGTCGCGCACCCTGGGCGTGAGCCTGAGGCGGTCCAGCTTGGCCTTGGAGAGCCCCGTGGCCTCGGCGGCCTCGAGGTCGTGGCGGTTGGCGGCCTCGAGGGCGTCCCAGTCGCCGTGTAGCCGTGCCGCCGCCCGCCGCAGGGCCTGGGCCTTGGCCGCCGGCGAAGCGCTCGCCAGCCTCCGGGCGGCCTCCCTGGCCCGCTGGGCCATCTCCGCGATGGAACGGTGCCCGATCTCGCCGATCATGCCCTCGAGTTTACCCGAAGCCCCGGGCCACTTCCTCAGGGGCTGAGCGCGGCCAGCTCGCTGGCGAGGGCGAAGTAGTCGCGGTGGATCACCTCGTCGGAGTGCTTGTAGCCCAAAATGGCCTCGAGGTCGCGGCTCTTGGCCCCCTTGACGCGCTCGATCTCGGCGGAGCTGTAGTTGACCAGCCCCACCCCCACCAGGTTGCCCTCGGGGTCGAGGCAGCTTCGGGGTGGGGGAGCC
>NZ_QXDL01000220.1:0-6334 GCF_003574345.1 Calidithermus terrae | reverse complement strand
GGGTGGGGGTCATCCTCCTGGGGGTGGTGGTGGCCACGGTGCTGTTCTCCTGCGTCATCGCGGCGGGGTACTACCGCTCCGTCTACGGCGTGGTGCGCAACCCGGCGACCAACCGCCGGCTGGACGCCTGGCTGGTGCTCTTCGTCCCGCTGCTGGCCCTGCTGCTGGTGCTCGACGCCCGCCTCGAGCCCCCCGTCTTCGTCAGCGGCTTAGTCTGGGCGGGCGCGGTCTGGCTCTACGAGCGCGCCACCGGGGGAGGGCGGCGTCACTGGCGGCTGCTCGCGCTGGCCCTGGCCCTGCTCGCCCCGCTGCCCCTGCTGGGCGTGAGCCCGGACTGGATGATGAGCCTGTTCCTGGGCGTGCTGGGCCTGGGGTATGCCGCGTGCGGGATGCTCGACCACCTCGAGCTCACCCGCATCCTGCCGCCGGTGAAGGACGACGATGGAACTGCGCTTTGACCCCGAGTCCACCCGCCTGCTGCACGAGCCGGCCCGCCTGATGATCATGACCGTGCTCGGCGCGTGCGAAAGCGCCGACTTCGTCTTCCTCCAGCGGGCCACCGGCCTCACCAAGGGCAACCTCTCCTCGCACCTGTCCAGGCTCGAGGAAGCGGGTTACGTGCGGATCACCAAGCAGTTCGTCGGAAAGCTCCCCAACACCCAAATAGGCCTCACCGACGCGGGTAGGGCGGCGCTGGAGCAGCACTGGAAGCAACTCGACGACCTGCGCCGCCAGGGCGATCAGCTCCGGCAGCAGGTCAAGGGATGAGGCAGAGGAGTGGATGCATGGTCGAAGCGACGGGGTTGAGCAAGAATTACAAGGATTTCAAGGCCGTGGAGAGCCTCAGCTTCAGGGTGGACCACGGCGAGGTTTACGGCCTCCTCGGCCCCAACGGGGCGGGCAAGACCACCACCTTGCGCATGCTGGCTACCCTCCTCGCCCCCAGCAGCGGCACCGCCACGGTCGCGGGGCACGACATCCGCAAGCAGCCGCTCGAGGTGCGCCGCAACCTGGGCATCGTCAACGGCGGGATGCAGGTGTACGAGCGGCTGACGGGCCGGGAGGTGCTGGAGTTCTTCGCGGGTTTCTACGGGGTGGAGGGCCGATTGTTCCGCGAACGGTTGGAGTGGGTGGCGGGCTTGCTCGAGATGGACGGCGTACTGGACAAGCTGGTGCGCGAGATGTCTACGGGCATGCGGCAGAAGGTGGTTATCGCCCGCTCCATCCTGCACCAGCCGCCCGTGCTCCTCCTCGACGAGGCCACCGCCGGGCTCGACGTCTTCGCCCGCCGCTCGCTGCTGGACTTCGTGAAGCAGTACCGCTCGCTGGGCAAGAGCCTGATCTACTCCACCCACGTCATGAGCGAGGCCGAGGAGGTCTGCGACCGGGTGGGCTTCCTCTACGGGGGCAAGCTCGTCTACGAAGGGCCCGCCGGCGAGGCCATGAGCCACGGCGGGGGCAGCCTCGAGCGCGCCTTCATCCGCCGCCTGGAGGAAGTCGCGGCCTGAGCCGCCGGAGAATCGAGGCAACCCATGGACAACGTGACGCGTATTTTCCGCAAGGAGATGCTCTCGGTGCTGCGCGAGCGCCGGGTGATCTTCAGCACCCTGATCCTGCCCATTTTGCTCATGCCCCTGCTGATGTACGGCCCCAGCCTGCTGCTGGGCAACGCCGCGCGCAAGACCGTGGAGCAGGTGCAGCCGGTGGGGGTGCAGAACCTGCCCGAGGCCGCCCTGCAGGCCCTGCGCGCCGCCAAGCTCGACCCGGTCCCCGTGGACGACCCCGAGACCCGGGTGCGCGAGAAGGTGGTCCAGGCCGCCGTGGATTACCAGGAGGGCCGATACGTGATCTATGGCCGGCTCTCGGGGGGCGTGACCCAGAGCAGCGTGGTGGTGGATAAGGTCGAGGGGGCCCTGCGGGCGCTCAAGGACCAGGAGGTGGCCCGCACCCTGCAGAGCCGGGGCATTTCGCCCGCGGTGCTCGAGCCCTTCCAGGTCACCACCCAAGACGCCTCGCCCAAGCAGGAGCGCTCGGCCGGCCTGTTCGCCTTCTTCATCCCCTACTTCCTGGTGCTGTTCATCCTCATCGGCGGGCAGGTGGTGGCCATCGACACCACGGCGGGGGAGAAGGAGAAGGGGACGCTCGAGGCCCTGCTCGCGACCCCCGCCCCCCTGTCGCAGGTGGTGCTGGGCAAGGCCCTAGCGACGCTGGTGGTGGCGCTGGCGGCGGCGCTGGCCTCGGTGGCGGGCATCGTGCTGGGCGGGACGGTGGTGCGCAGCTTCTTCGCGCGGCAGCTCGAGGCCATGCAGGGCGGGGGCACCCAGCTCGGCGGGGCGCTCGCGCTCGAGCCCAGCGGCTACCTCGCCCTGCTCGTCACCGCCGTCCTCTTCGCGGCCATGATGGTCTCGGTGCAGCTCACGCTGGGCCTGTACGCCCGCAGCTTCAAGGAGGCCCAGAGCTACATGGCCCCCCTCCAGTTCGTCTTCATCCTGCCGCTCATCGCCCTGCAGTTCTCCGACTTCCTCACCCAGCAGCAGTGGTACTACGCCCTGCCCGCCTTCAACGTCATGCTGCTGCTCGACGGCATCGTCAAGGGCTCGGCCCAGGGCTGGCAGATCAGCCTGACCTGGGCCACCACGCTGGTCTTCGCGGTGCTGGCGCTGGCGCTGGCGGTGCGCAACTTCCTGCGCGAGGACGTGGTGTTCCGGAACTAGGCTGCATCCAACGCGGAATGGCCGGGGATTCCCCGGCCATTCCTTGTTATGGCTAAGCGCCAGGGGGTCAGGCCATCGGCAGCGGCTCGGGGTCGCGCTCGCTCAGCACGGCCTCGACGTCGGGGTAGCGCAGGATGTTGTAGTAGGGGTCGCGCTCGGCGGGGGTGAAGCCCGCGTCGGCGATGTGGCGCACGATCTGGCGCACGGTGGCGTGGGTGCGGTTGTGGCCGGCGGCCACGCTGACCACGTTCTCCTCGAGCATGGTGCTTCCGAAGTCGTTGGCGCCGTAGTAGAGCGCGGTCTGGGCGACCTTGAAGCCCATGCTGGGCCAGCTCGCCTGCAGGTTGGGGATGTTATTGAGCGCCAGGCGGGCGACGGCGAGCTGCTGGAGGTACTCGTGGGCGCTGGCGCCGGGGGCCTTGCCCTTGAGCCGGGTGTTCTCGGTCTGCAGGGTCCACATGGCGAAGGCGGCGTAGCCGTGGCCGTGCTCGCGCTGGGCTTTTTCCTGCTGGGCCCAGATCTTGATGAGGTGCTCGGCGCGCTGGGCGTAGGTCTCGCCGAAGCCGATGACCATGGTGGCGATGGTGTAGAGCCCTAGGCGCTGGGCCGCGTCCTGGATGCGGAACCAGTCCTCGGCCTTGATGCGGGCGGGCGCGGCCTTGGCCCGCACCTCGTCCACCAGGATTTCGCCGCCGGCGCCGGGCAGCCCGTCGAGCCCGGCTTCCTTGAGCTCGGCCAGCAGCTCAGGGGCCTTGCGCCCGGTGATCTTCTCGAGCCCCAGGATCTCCTCGGGGCTGAAGGCGTCGATGCGGACCTCGGGGTAGTGGCCCTTGAGGTAGCGCAGCAGATCGAGGTACCAGGCGTAGGGCAGCTTGGGGTTGACCCCGCCCTGCATCAGGATGCGCCGCCCGCCGATGCTCATGAGCTCCTCGACCTTGTGAGCGATCTCCTCGAAGCTCAGCACGTAGGCGTCCTTCTGGCGGTCGGTGCGGTAGAAGGCGCAGAAGTTGCAGGCGACGTTGCAGACGTTGGTGTAGTTGATGTTGCGGTCGATGAGGTAGGTGACGAGGTCGGGGCGGGCCCGGCGCAGCCGGGCCTCGTGGGCCGCCGCCGCGAGCTCGGGCAGGGGGAAGTGGTATAGCGATTCGATCTCCTGGGCGTTCAAGGTTTCGCCCTGCACGGCACGCTCGAGAAGCCGGTCGTTCACGCTGTCACCTCTTCGCCATGACGCAATGCAACCCACGGTAGCCGCTTCATATCCCCTCCATGTTACCGCCCTGCGTGGTGAAAAAAGTACCGTTCGCCCCTCTGGCCCCGCCTTGCCAGCGTGCTCGAGGGGGTCTACCCTAGAGATGAACCGCGAGGAGGGGACTATGGCCCAGAGCAGCCTGGAACTGCTGGACGAACTCGAGCGCCTGCTTTCCCACCGCCACCCGGCCGGGCCCGGCACCCACATCCACGGGGCGGGGATCGAGGTGCGCGAAGCCCGCAAGGCGCTGGCCCAGCTCCGCGAGGCCATCACCCGGAAGGACGACCCCCGGCCCGCCGTTGCCGCTACCCGCAAGGCGGCGCTCGGCCTGCACCTCAACGAGCCGCACCGCTTCGGGTACGTGCTGAGCCAGCTCGAGCGGGGCCTGCTCGAGGAAGCCGGGAAGGCTAGCTGACCCTGCGCCGGCGCCAGGAGCGCAGGATCTCGCGGTACATCTGCAGCCGGTGGGCCACCCCGCCCCAGAAGCCGCGCTTCTCCTCCTTCATCACCTGGCCCATCCCCACCAGCGGCACGTACTTCACCCGCCACTTGTGCTCGGCGGCGTGCTGGGTGAGCACCATCTCGATGCCGTAGCGGGCCCCCTCCAGCCCCTGCACCTGCCGCAGCAGCTCGGTGCGGAAGGCCCGCTGGCCCGAGAGGTAGGGGGTGATGCGCTGGGCGAGGTCGGTCTGCAGCCGCCCGCCCTTGAAGATGCCGATGCTCATTTCGGCCTCGCCGTCGCGCACCGGGGCCAACAGGGCCTCGAGGTGCCGGGGGGTCAGGCCGGTGAGGTCGGCGTCGAGCAGCATCACCAGCGGGGTCTCGACGTGGCGCAGGCCGTAGGCCACCGCCCCGCCCTTGCCCCGGTTCTGCGGCAAGCGCACCACCTTGGCCCCGGCGGCCTCGGCCACCTGCGCGGTGGCGTCGGCCGAGCCGTCGTCGGCGACGATGACTGGGAAGCCGGCCTCGAGCGCCGCCCTGACCACGGCGGCGACGTGGTCTTGCTCGTTGTAGGCGGGGATGAGCACCGTGGTCGCAGCCATCGGATCCCCCGCTAGCTCCCGCCCCCGAGGTTGCGCAGGTCGTTGATGGTGACGAGCACCAGCAGCAGCAGCATGAACACGAAGCCGCCGTAGCTCAGCCTCGCCTCGTGCTCGGGCGTGATGCGGCCGCGGGCGATCACGTTGGCGAGCAGGATCAGGATGCGCCCGCCGTCGAGGCCGGGGATGGGCAGCAGGTTGAAGATCGCCAGCGAGAGGTTGATCTGGATCATCAGCAGCGCCAGGGTGTACACCCCCTGCTGGGCGGCCTGCCCGGTCACCGAGACGATGCCCACCGGCCCCGAAAGGCCGGTGTTGGACTGGCCCGCCACCGTCCCCACCAGCCCGGTGACGATGGCCCGGAAGGCCGCCGGCGCCGCCGTCACGGTGTCGGCGATGGAGCGGAAAAAGGCCTGGAAGAACGGGAGCTTGGTGTAGCGGATGATGGGCCCGTAGCGGATGCCCAAAGTGCCCTCGCCGCCCGGCCAGTCGAAGCGGATCTCCACCGTTTCCCCGCCGCGTCGCACGGTGAAGCGCTTCTCGCCCGCGCCTTCCCGGAAGTTGCGCACCTCCTCCCAGCTCTTCAGCGGCTGGCCGTTGAGGGCCACGATCACGTCGCCCGCCTTCAGCCCGATCGCTTCGGCGCGGCTGCCCTCGACCACGGCGGCGACCTGGGCCTGGCCGGGCACCGCCTCGGGCAGGCCCCGCACGCTGGCGAGGGTCGCCAGCAGCAGCCAGGCCAGCAGCAGGTTCATCACCACGCCGCCCACCAGGATGAGGAATTTGCCCCAGGTCGAGAGCCTCGAGTACCCATGGGCATCCCCGGGCATCATGCCCTCGATCTCGGCGTAACCGCCCAGGGGGATGGCGTTGAGCCGCCAGGTCGTGCCGCGCCAGTCGAACTTGAGCAGGGTGGGGCCGAAGCCCAGCGCGAAGTTCTTGACCCCCACGCCCTGGGCCCTGGCCGCCCAGTAGTGGCCCAGCTCGTGGACCAGGATGCTGACGCCGATGATGAGCAAAAACCACAACAGTGCCATTCTCTAGACCTTCACCTTCAGCAGCTCCCGGCTGCGGACGCGCGCCTCGAGGTCGGCGTGCTCGATGCTCTCCCAGCTCAGCCCGCCCTGGGGGACCGCCTCGAGCGCCGCCTCGAGCACCCGCGGGATGTCTAAGTAGCCGATCTGGCCCTTGAGGAAGGCCTCCACCGCCACCTCGTCGGCGGCGTTGAGCACCACCGGGGCCAGCCCGCCCCGGCGCCCGGCCTCGTAGGCGGCGGCCAGGGCGGGGAAGCGCCCGGTGTCGGGGGGGTAGAACTCCAGGCGCTCGGGGAT
>NZ_QXDL01000022.1:0-31846 GCF_003574345.1 Calidithermus terrae | reverse complement strand
CTCCACCCCCTTCAGCCTCGTCCCCCTCACCGACCTGCACGGCCTCGACATCCGCGGCGCCCGCTGGGAACTCACCCAGGCCACCGTACCCTTAGGCCACAGCCTCACCCTCTCCAACCGCACGACCAGCCCCGATGGCCTGAGCATCCGGCTGGGCCAGGGCTATGGCGTTCTGATCGCCCGGTTCGGGCAGTAAAGCGGGCGGCTGGTGGTTCGTCAAGGGTCAAGGCGTACAGCGAAGCCGTAGGACACACGTCTTGCGTTTTGCGTTTTGCGTTTGGCGTTTTGCGTTTGGCGTTTTGCGTTTTGCGTTTGGCGTCTTGCGTACGACGTACGACGTAGGACGTACGACACAGGAATACGACCCGCGCCCAGCGCTCAGCTGTCGCCCACCGACCCCTACCCCACCACCCGGTTAAACGCGTCCAGGAACAACCCCAGCCGCTCGCCCAGGCTCTCCTGCTCCCGCAGGGCGGCCTCGAAGGCCAGGGGCTCCATCACCAGGTTGGGCAGGCGGAACCAGCCGAGGTAGTAGCGGCCCGCCAGGCCGGGCTCGGGCAGCCTCGAGCGCTCCGTCGGGGAGAGCAGCCGCTCGAAGGCCTCCGGGCCGCTGAGGACGGGGTGGGTGCTGGGCGTGACCCGGCCCAGGAAGGCCTTGAGGGTGCCGGGGTTCGACCAGAAGCCGTAGTTGAGGTCGTCGGTGAGTTCTTCGATCTGGTTGAGCAGGGTCGGGTCCCCCTGCCGTGCCACGAGCTTGCGCACGAGTTCGCTGCGCTCGAGGCGTAGGGCCGCATACTCGGAGAGTGAAAACAAGGGCGGAATGCGTTCCCCCAATTCAGATCGCAGCCGGTGAGCCACGACGTAGTCCTGATACTCCCGGTAGGGGTCCACCCCGTTATTGTGCGACATTAAAACCGCATTTGAACAGGCCCACGGCCTCCACCCATCCTTCACATTTTCTGCCCCGGCCAGCCCCGGGAAATGTGCCCCGCCTCGAGACACTGCCGGGGTCTTCCTGTAGCCTGGGGCTCATGGACACCCGGGGCTGGGTCCTGCGGGCGGTCGAACGCCTGCGCTTCGCCACCGCCAACGACGTCCAGCGCTGGCTGGACGAGGAGGGCGAGAGCCTCTCGCGCCTCGAGCTCGCCCGCGCCCTCGAGGCCCTGGTCCAGGAGGGGCGGCTCGAGCTCAAGGGCGACCTCTACCGCCTTAGCAACAGGTCCGGGAGCAAACGGGCCTTCGACGAGCTGTTCGGAGATTAAGCCATGCGAACGGTAATCCTCTTGTTCACCCTGCTGGGCCTGGCCTGGGCGGCCGAGCTGCCCCCCAGCGTCTTCCTGCAAGGCGCGCGCCACGAGTACCAGCGCTTCAACAACTGCGGCCCCGTGACCATCGGCATGGCGATGAGCTTCTGGGGCGGGCGCGAGACCCAGTACCAGATCGCCCCGGTGCTCAAGCCCAACAAGCAGGACAAGAACGTCAACCCCGAGGAGATGGCGGCGTACGCCCGCGCCCAGGGGTTCAGGGTGCACCACGGGGTCGCGGGCGACGCCGCCCTGCTCAAGCGCCTGCTCGCGGCGGGCTTCCCCGTGGTCGTGGAGAGCTGGTTCGTCACCCCGGACTCCGGCGGCATGGGGCACTACCGCCTGCTGGTCGGCTACGACGACAAGAAGGGCGTCTTCAACGCCTTCGACTCCTACTACGGCCCCAAGGTCACCCTGCGCTACGGCGACTTCGACGGCCTGTGGCAGGTCTTCAACCGCACCTATCTGGTGGTCTACACGGCCAAGCAGGCCCCCAAGGTCGAGGCTATCCTGGGGGAGCGGCTGAGCAGCCGTGCCCTCTGGCGGCTCTCCCTCGAGCTCGCCCGCGAGGAGACCCGGGCCCAGCCCTCCAACGCCTTCGCCTGGTTCAACCTGGGCACCAGCCTCCTGCGCACCGGCGACGCCAAGGGCGCGGCCCGCGCCTTCGACCGCTCCCGCAGCCTCCCCCTCCGGCCGGACTACGACCCAGGCCGCCCGGGCAACGCGGCGTCCAACTGGCCCTGGCGCATGCTGTGGTACCAGTTCACCCCGCTCGAGGCCTACCACCGGACCGGGCGCTACCCAGACGTCATCGCGCTAACCACCGACGTGCTCGGGCGCGTCAGCGACCACGAGGAGTCGTACTACTGGCGGGCCATGGCCCGGGCCGCGCTGGGCAAGACCCAGGCCGCCATCGGCGACCTGCAGGCGGCGCTGCGCTACAGGCCCGGCTACAGCCAGGCCCGTGAGGCGCTCGCGAAGCTCCAGAGCCAGGCCGGCCGGTGAGGGAACCCTCAGGCCGGCAGCAGGGCCGAGTGGTGCGAGACGGGGCCCTGGACGGCCTGCTGTTCGGCGAGGTGGTCCATCAGCCCGTACACCAAGATTCCCAGCCAGAGCAGGGATAAAAGCCACATCAACCGGCTCATGGGCGAAGGCTAGAACCCGGGGCTGAGGTCGAACTGAACGGCGGCTGAACCCCTGCGGGGCGACCCGGCGAGCCGCCCTAGCGCGGCTCGAGGTCGGCCTCGAGGGAGTAGTCGTCGGGGTTGAACATCAGCTTGAGCACCACCGGGCGGCCCAGCATCCCCGAGGTGCTGAAGCGGGTCACGAACTGCACCGGCACGTAGACCGTGCGGGTCCTCAGCGGCCCGATCCCCAGTTCGCCGCTGCCGCACAGCAGGGTCACGGCCTGGGCGTAGCCGCGGGTGTCGCCTGCCCGGCTGGCCCGCCCGGCCTGGGCGATGAGGGCACGGGCGGAGGCCGAGTCCCGGGCGGCGTTGAACTCGGACAACTCGAAGACGAAGCTCTCGGAGAGGATGCCCTGGTAGGTCCAGGTCTGGCACGCAGGGACCGTGCTCGAGAGCACCCCCGAGGCCCGGGCATAGATGAGGAAGGTCTCCCCCACCGCCGCCTTGCTGTACAGCCGGTAGTGGTGCCCCGACTTGCCCTCGCTGAAGTACACCACCCGGCTCCCCGGGGTTTCATAACGCCCTAGCGAAACCGTTCCCTGGGCTATAGCCGCCGCGAGAGCAGCCCAGATCACCCACGATAAACGCTTCACGGCATGGTTGTACCACGCCGGGGCCCGCAACCACACCCGCACGGGCTCAGCGCGAGTAGTTGGGCGCCTCCTTGACCACCACCACGTCGTGGGGGTGGCTCTCGATCAAGCCGGCGTTGGTGATGCGGGCGAAGCGGGTCTGGGTGCGGAAGGCTTCGATGTCCGGGGTGCCGCAGTAGCCCATGGCCGCGCGCAGGCCGCCCACCACCTGGTAGAGCACGTCGCCCACCGGGCCCTTGAACGGCACCATCCCCTCGATGCCCTCGGGGACGAGCTTCTTGGCCTCGGTCTTTTCGCCTTTGCCGGAGTCTTGGAAGTAGCGGTCGGCCGAGCCCTGGCGCATGGCCCCCAGCGAGCCCATGCCGCGGTAGAGCTTGTAGCGGCGGCCGTCCTTGAGCACCTCCTCGCCCGGGGATTCCTCGGTGCCCGCCAGCATCGAGCCCAGCATCACGCTGTGGGCGCCCGCCGCCAGGGCCTTGGCTACGTCGCCGGAGTATTTGATGCCCCCGTCGGCGATGACCGGCACGTCCAGGCCCTCCAGGCCGCGCACGGCCTCGAGGATCGCCGTGATCTGCGGCACCCCCACCCCGGTCACCACCCGCGTGGTGCAGATCGAGCCTGGGCCGATGCCCACCTTCACCGCGTCGGCGCCGCTCTCGGCCAGGGCGCGGGCGCCCTCGGCGGTCGCCACGTTGCCCGCGATGACCTGGACGCCGTCGCCGTAGCGGCCCTTGAGGCCCTGCAGCGCCTGCAAGATGCCCCGGCTGTGGCCGTGGGCGCTGTCGAGCACCAGCACGTCCACCCCGGCCTCAAGCAGGGCGGCGGCCCGGTCGTCGAGGTCCTTGGAGACCCCCACCGCAGCCCCCACCAGCAGGCGGCCCTGGGAGTCCTTGGCGGCGTGGGGGTACTTGCGGCGCTTGCTGAGGTCCTTCAGCGTCAGCAGGCCGCGGAGCTTGCCCCCGCCGTCAACGAGGGGCAGCTTCTCGATCTTGTGCTGGCGCAACAGCTCCTCGGCCTCCTCGAGCGTGGTCCCGGGCGGGGCCATGACCAGGCGCTCGAAGGGGGTCATGACCTCGGAGACCGGGCGGCGCAGGTCGCGCTCGAAGCGCAGGTCACGGTTGGTGACGAGGCCGAGCAGTTTGCCGAAGAAATCGACCACCGGCAGCCCGCCGATCTTGTACTCGCGCATCAGGCGCTCGGCGTCCTCGAGGGTGGCGGTGGGGGGCAGGGTCACGGGGTCGTGGATCATGCCCGCCTCCGAGCGCTTGACCTTTCGCACCATAGCGGCCTGCTCCTCGACGGAGAGGTTCTTGTGGATGATCCCTAAGCCGCCCTCCCGGGCCATGGCGACGGCCATCGCCTCCTCGGTGACGGTGTCCATCGCCGCCGAGAGCACCGGGATGTTGATCCATAACCGCCGGGTCAGCCGCGTGCGGGTGGCGACCTCCTTGGGCAAGACCTCGGAGTACGCGGGGATGAGCAGCACGTCGTCGAAGGTTAGGGCCTCGAGGGCGATTTTTTCGATCCTGCTGGCGGGTTCGGGGGCAGTCCGCAACATATTCCCAAGAGTATAGCAGCGCGCCGGGGCCGATCGTAGTACCATTCCCCGAGTCGGCTGCACCGGGGGAAGCGACCGGCCAGGACGGCCCTCCCCGCCAAAAGCTCGCTGCAAGGGAGCGCAATGTATCGAAAGATATCGAAGGCAAACGCAAGCAAAAGCAACTACCTTCGTGTATACTGGGCCACATGAAAGTTCTGATCACGGGTGGAGCAGGCTACATCGGCAGCACTGTCGCGAGCGCTTTAGAGGACACCGGTCACACCCCCATCATCCTCGATTCGCTCGTCACCGGCCCCCGCGAGTTCGTCCGTGGGCGTGTCTTCTACGAGGGCGACATCGCCGACCGCGGCCTGCTCGAGCGCCTCTTCCGCCAACACCCCGACATTCACGCCACCATCCACTGCGCCGCCCTGATCGTGGTCCCCGAGTCGGTGGAGCAACCTTACCTCTACTACCGCGAGAACGTCTGCAAGTCGCTCGAGCTGTTCAAGCACCTCGAGGAGCTGGGCTACCCCCGCGTGGTCTTCAGCTCCTCGGCCTCCATCTACGACACCGTGCCGGGGTTCAAGGTCACCGAGGATTCCCCCCTCAAGCCAAACTCCCCCTACGCCCGCACCAAGTACATGATGGAGATGGTGCTCGAGGACCTGGCTCGAGCCACCCGGCTGCGCGGGATCGCCCTGCGCTACTTCAACCCCATCGGCGCCGACCCCAAGATGCGCTCCGGCCTGCACGTGCGCGAGCCCTCCCACGTGCTCGGCCGCCTGGTGGACACCGCTTTGGGCAAGATCCCCTACTTCCAGATCACCGGCACCGACTACCCCACCCGCGACGGCACCGGCATCCGCGACTACATCCACGTGTGGGACCTGGCGATGGCCCACGTCCGGGCCGTCGAGCGCTTCGACGAGGCGCTGGCTAAGACGGGCAACCCCTACGAGGTCATCAACCTCGGCAGCGGCCACGGCAACACCGTGAAAGAGCTCGTGTCGGCCTTCGAGAACGTGTGGGGCTCCCCCGTCAACAAGCGCGAAGCCCCCCGCCGCCCCGGCGACGCCGCCGGCGCCTACGCCAACGCCGACAAAGCCTGGGAATTGCTGGGCTGGAAGACCGAGCTGAGCCTCGAGGACGGCATCCGCACCGCCCTGGAGTGGGGGAAGCGGCGCCAGGAAGTGCTGGGGTATGCCTGAGAGGAGCGGTAAGCTCTCAGCCCTCAGCCGTCAGCAAAACCGGGTCGTGGCCCGTAACCTGCGGTAGACCCCTCCCCGCGCGCGGGGAGCGAGTATCCCCCCAGCCCCCCTTGCTAAGGGGGGTGAAGAAGGGGCGTCTTGCGTTTTGCGTCTTGCGTCTTGCGTCTTGCGTCTTGCGTTTCGCGTCTCGCGTACGACGTACGACGTAGGACATGCGTTTGGCGTTTTGCGTTTGCCGCACAGCCTCCATACAATTCCCCTGTGCAGGCCCTCCCCCACCCCGACCTCCCCACACAAGCCTCAGAGGGCTCGGTGCTCAGGGCCAGGGCCATGCAGGGGTACTTGCTCGAGCTGCGCTCGGCGCTCGAGGTCTACCGGCCCATCCCCAGCATCCACCTGATGGTGCTCAACCTCGAGGACTGGAACGCGCGGGCCCGCAACCCCTACGGCTTCGCCTTCCAGCGAACCAGCCCCAGCGGGGGGCTGTTCGTGTTTCTCCCCGCCCGCTACCCGGAGCGGCTGCTGTGGCGCCTGCGCGAGGCGCTGCTCCCGGCGGCCAAGCAGGCCGGGATGCCGGGAAAGGTCGAGGAATTCCTCGACCTCAACCTGGGCCACGAGTACGCCCACGCGGTGGCGGTGGCCTGGGGCCTGCGCACCCGGGTGCGCTGGGTGGACGAGTTCCTCGCCAACTACCTGTGGCTGCTGGCCCTCTCCCGCACCAACCCCGACTTCTTCCGCCTGGCGAGGGCCTGGGGCCGCACCCTGACCCACCTCACCCCCACCAACCCCCAGCTCGGCAGCTACGAGCGCAAAAAACCAGGCTTCGCCGACCAGCTCTGGTTCCAGGGCCGCTTCACCACCCTCGCCGCCGAGCTGGCCGAGAAACACGCCGACCGACTGCTCAGGGGGCTGCTCGAGGCCGCCCCCCTCAAGCGCTCCACCGTGCACAAGGTGCTCGTAGGCCTCGAGCCCGGCTTCAAGCAGTGGTTCGCGGAATTCTCCCCCAGCAAGCAGAAGGCAGCCCTACCCGACGGACAGGCCATGGATTGGGAAAACCTGGGCCAAGAGGGATGACAGCGAAGAAGCCGCAAGCCGTCAGCGGGAGGCTAGTGGCTCGTGGTTTACCCCTCCCCGGCGGCGGGGAAGGAATATCCCCCCCAGCCCCCCTTGCCAAGGGGGGCTGCATCTCGCGTACGACGCAGGACGTACGACGTACGAGCCGCGTTTAGCGTTTCGCGTTTTGCGTCTTGCGTTTTGCGTCTTGCGTACGACGTAGGACGTACGACCCTCCCCAGCGCCCGGCCATCGGCCACTCTCAGCGGATCACCAAATACGTCTCGGCAACGTCGAACACCGTCGCACCGCTCGAGCGGATGTAGGCCGCCGTCGCCGCGTCGCCGTCGCGGGCGCTCAGGGCGCTGGGGCCCTGGCGGTCGGTGAAGATCACCCGGACGCGCTGCCAGCCGGCGGGCGGGCTGAGGCGGTACTCGCTGGGGCCGCCGGGCGGGGGGAGCACCTGGTCCCCGGCGGCCAGGAAGTAGCGCCCCAGCAGGCGGGGGGTGCTCTGGGCGTCGAGGTCCAGGCTGATCACCGCCACGTGGCCCTGGCGGTCGAGGTTGAGCACGAAGCGCACCGCCTCGCCCACCCGGTAGGCGGCGCCGGCCCCCTTCCCCGGCTCGAAACGCTTGATGACCTGGGTGAGCTCGAGGCCGTACTGCCCTTTGAACCAGGTGCCTAAGTCGCCGGAGCGCACGGTGACCACGCTGGGGCCGCAGCCGGCCGCCACCAATGCCAGGACGATCGCTAGCACCCTCATTCCACCCCTCCTGTCCGGTAGACGCGGCTGTTGTTGCCGGGGTCGGCGTCGTTGGGCGAGACCAGGGTGAAGCGGACGGGCAGGCCTAAGCCCTCGGGGAGGTGCACGGCCACGGTCAGCTCGAGCGCGGCCCTGGCCGCGACCTCGGCCTCGCCCCGCAGGCTGCTCTGGGCCCGGAGCGCGGCCGGAGTGCGCCCGCTGAGCGACTCGACCCGCACCTCCCGCAGCCGCGCGGCGGCGTTCCCCTGGTTGTAGGCCACCAGCCGGAAGAACAGCGTGGCCCCGGCCCCGGTGGTCGCCTGGTCGCGCAGCTCGACCGAGCGGATGAGCAGGTCGGGCTTGGGCGCTTCCTCGGCCTGGTCGGCGATGACGAGGGCGGCGAACACCGCCAGCAACCCCGCCGCGACCCAGGGGTCGGCGCGGGGAGGGCGTTCGACGAGCTTGTCGTCGGCGGCCCGCTCGAGGATGCGGTTCATCCAGGGCTGGAGGTCGAGCGCCTCGACGAGCTTGGGCAGCTCGGTGAGGGGGTAGCTGACGCCGGGGCTCAGGCCGGCGACGCTCCCGGCGACGAAGGGGGGCATGCTGAACCAGAACTGCCCCTTGCTCACGCGGGTCGCGGCACCCAGGGTCTGGTTGTCGAAGTCCTCGACCCGCCGGGCGAGGGTGCTGCCCTCGTAGACCTGCAGCAGGCTGAGCTGGCGCTCGGGCAGGTAGGTGAGGGCGACCCAGGTGCCCTCGAGCTGCACCTGGGCGCTGGGGGTCTCGACGATGAGGTTGCTGCAACTGTTGCGGAAGGCCGCGCTGCCCCCGCTCACGCAGGCGAAGTTGCCCTGGCTCTCCTTGCGGCACGAGCTCAGGGTCAGGCCGCTGGACTGGAACAAGAAGATCACGCTCTCCTGCCCGGCGGCGCTGCGGCACTGGGGGCTGTCGAGCTTGATGGCGGCCTCGCCCCGCTCGTCGGTGGCGACGCGGCTGCCCTGGACCAGCGGGCGGAAGTCCTTGAACTCGTCCCCCGCCCGGAGCAGGGGCTGGCTGAAGTCGAGGCTGGTGGAGAAGAACACGTTGTCGCGCTCGAGCTTCATCAGCGAGGGCACCCGCAACAGCCCCGGGGACACGCTCACGTTCTCCACCCCCGCCCACAGGCGGGGCGTGCACGCGGGGGCGGGCGGTACGACGGCAAAGGCCATCCCCAACCCCGCGACTGCTCCGATCACGACGCGCAGCATGCCTTACCTCCCTTCCCTGGGCCGGCCCCTCGAGGCCCTGGGCCAGGCCCGGCGCAGGCTCAGGTGCAGCCCGGCGGCCAGGGCCAGGCCCACGAGCCCCGCGTCGAGCAGCGACAGGCCGTCGGGCCGGCGCAGCAGGGCGTAGAGCCGCACCTGGCAGAGCTCCTTGGCCCAGGTCACGTAGGCGTCGCTGGGGGTAAAGACCAGCGGCAGGGCCTGGGTGCCCGGGGTCTGCACCTGGACCAAGGCGTTGCCGCAGGGGTAGGGCTCGAGGCCGCCCGGCCGGTCCAGGTACAGCCACTGGGCGGCCACGAACGCCAGCACGGGCGGCAGCCAGCGCAGCAGCCCGGCCCGCCAGCCCGGCCCTGCCCCCGGCAGGAAGGGCCACAGGCTCACGCTCAGGCCCAGCCCGGCCAGGCCGCTCAGGGCCAGGGTCTGGCCCAGCCGCTCCATGGGCAGCCCGCTGAAGACGCTTACCACCGCCTGGCCGAGCGCGAAGCCCATCGCCCCCAGCCCCACCAGCCAGAAGCCCTGCGCGCGGGTGGGCGGGGAGCGGGGCAGGAGGGGCTGAAGCTGCAGCACCCGCCCCAGCGCCAGCCCCAGCACGCCCAGCGCCCCCACGATGGCCCCGAAGTAGCCCACCAGCCCCACGATGCCGCCCAGCCTCAGCGTGTTGTTGGGGAAGCCGGTCAGCACCCGCAGCAGGGCCAGAGCCACGGCCGCGCCCAGTGCCCCGCCCAGCACCAGCCACAGCAGTGGCCGGCGGTCGCGGAAGAGGCGGCGCTTGACGCGCCAGTACCAGATGGCGAGCTGGACGTCGGGGCGCAGCTTGGCGTTCTGCCGCTCGAACTCGGGGTCGGCGTCGGCCAGCAGGCCGCGCAGCTCGGCCCGCCGCCAGAGCTGACGCCACCAGCCCTTGAGCTCGTCGAGCGCCTCCTCGAGCCTCCCCAGCAGCACGGCCTGCTGGGGGTAGGGCACCTGCAGGGCCATGGCCGCGGTGTAGCGGGCGATCATCCGCCGCTCGCTCACCGCCGCCTGGCTCAGGGTGCGGCTGTAGCGGGCGGGGAGCTGGAGCACCTTGCGGGCCTGCTCGAGCCGGTCGGCGGGGGCGGCGGGCTGCTCGAGGGCCGCCAGCAGGGCCGGGCCCTGCCCCTGGCGCAACACCTCCACCCAGGGGGCCGGGTTCTCGTCGTGGGCCACCGCGGCGCGCAGCAGCAGCAGGGCCTGCTCGGGGGTGTAGGCGAGCTCGCGCCCCTCGGCGGCCAGGTAGCGCAGTTGCCGGGGGCCCGGCAGGTAGTCGGGCTGGTTGAGCCAGGCCTCCCAGACGCGCTCGAGGGTCTCCTGCACGTCCACGTCGAAGCCCTCCCCGGCCACCCGGCTCAGGTAACGCCGCACCGCCCGCCGCACCGCCGGGCTGGCGAAGGCGTACTCGTAGCCCTGGGCGGTGCGGCGCTGGGCCAGCACGGCCCGCCGGATCAGCGACTCGAGCAATTCCTCGGCGGCTTCGCCGGCCAGCAATTGCTCGCGGCCGAGCCAGTGCTGCACCGGCTGGGCGGCCAGGCGGCGCAGCAGCCGCTGGACCGGCTCGCGCTCGAGGCCGTACTCCTCGAGCATCTGGCCCACGAAGCCTGCCCGGATGGTCTCGGCCCCGCCGAGTTGCCGGTACAGCTCGGCCCCCATGCGCCGGTCCTCGCTTCCCAGGGCCGCCTGGTAGAGCCGGTAGGCCACCACCTGCAAGTCGGCGGGCATGACGTGGCCGGGGGTCGCGGGGCTGAGGGCGTCGAGGTCCTCGAGCAAGGCCTCCTGGAAGCTCCGCCCGTCGAGGGCGACGCGGGAAAAGGGCTCGAGCTCGAGCGGGGCCCGCAGGGCCTGCCGGGCCGCCTCGAGCTCCAGCGGCTCGAGCGCGTAGCCGTGGGCCAGCAGTTCGTCGGGCACCCCCTGGCGCAGGGGCTCGAGCTCCGACTGCCGGGCCACCAGCAGCACCCGCAGCCGCTCCGGCGCCGCCGCCAGCCCCTCCCGCAGCCCGTGCCAGAAGCTCTCGCGGCGCTCCCGCGGCGCCTCCAGCAGCCGCTCGAGCTGGTCGAAGATCACCAGGAGGCCCTTCTGCTCCCAAGCCTGCAGGGACTGGGCCCACTGCGCGGGCTGCTCCCCCTCGAAGGGCAACCCGGCCTGCCGGGCGGCCTCGGCCAGCAGGTCGCGCAGGCCCTGGCGGCTCTCCATGTAGTTCTGCACCTGCAGCACCGCCCAGCCCTCGTCCACGAACACGGGGGCGACCCCGGCCGCGGCCAGCGAGGTCTTGCCCACGCCCTCGCCGCCCTGCAGGAGCACCGCGGGCCGCTGGCGCAGCAGCTCGAGCAGCTCCGCCGCCTCGCGCTCCCGCCCGGCGAAGAGCACCCGGTCGCGCAGGCCGTAGGGCGAGAGCCGCTTGTAGGGCAGCGCCTTCGGCGGCAGCAGGGCCTGCCAGCGGGCGGCCCCCTCCCCGTCCCTCACGGGCTCGCGGGCGTAGGCCACGTACTCGCCCGCCGCCAGCTCGTGCAGGACCACCCCGCCGGGGACCTCGAGCCTCAGGCTGCGGGCGAGGGCCAGGTGCAGCACCGGCACCCCCCACTCGCCCGGCCGCACGCCCTCGTGGGTGGCGTGGGCACGGTACAGGGCCCGCCGGGCCTGGGTCAGGGCCTCGTCGAGCACACGGCCCTCGGCCAGGCTGGCGTAGAGCTCCCGGCTGAAGGTCAGGGCCGCGGCGTCGGAGAACACCGACTGCATCGCGACCACCGCGGGCACGCCCGCCCCGGCCAGCCCGGCCGCCACCCCGCCCCAGGGGTAGCGCCGGGCCGGGCGGGCGCTGTGGCAGGCGCTGAGCACCACGAGCCGGACCTTGCGGTGGCGCAGGGTCAGGGCGAGGGCGCGGGCCTGCACCGGCTGGGGCTGGCCCTGGGGGCCCACCAGCACCACGTAGCCCGCGTCGTCGCGGAAATCGCCGTGCCCCGCGAAGTGCAGCACGTCGGCAGGGGCCTCGAGCTCGCGCTCGAGCGCCTCGAGGCTGGGCTGGCGCAGGGGCTCGAGGCCGTAGCCCCACACCTCCGAGAGCGCCTGCTCGACGTGGCCGAGCTCGCGCTCGAGGTCGAGCTCCTCCCACCCCCCCTCGGCGGGCGAGGCCAGAGCCACCAGCACCCTGCGCTGGCGCGGGGCGTGCTCGAGCGCCTCCTCGAGGGTGCTAAGCTCGCCCTGCTGGGGGCTCATCCGCACCAGCGAGACCCTGGGGTCGAGCGCCAGGAAGCCGGCGTCGCCGGCGTACTCCGGCCCGTCGAGGCAGAGGTACTCCCAGGGCAGGGCCGCCCAGTCCGGCGGCAGGCGCAGTTGCAGCCGCAGCCGGCCGCTGCTGCCCAGGCGCTCGAGGTGCTGCCGCAACAGCTCCCCCAGCCCGGCCGGGAACAGCAGGCCGTAAAGTTCTCGCCCCAGGCGGCCCAGGTCGTCGAGGCTTTGGGCCTGTTGCGCCCGCTGCAGCCAGGGCTCGGCGTCGCCCGGGGCCGCCACCCGCACCTCGGCGGTGGCCCCGCCCTCGCCCCCGGTCAGGCTGAGCCGGTGCTGCCCCTGGGGTTCGAGCCCCACGCGCAGTATGAGGTCCTGGTAGTCCCCTTCTCCCATCGTTGCGGGCCTCCCCGCCGCTGCGGCGGCCTCGAGCACGAGCCGACCGGCCAAAGGGCGCAGGGGGAGACAGCAAGAGACGGTCCTCGAGGGGTTCCTCGAGGACCAGTGTAGGCCAGCTTCGTTACTTCGGCGTTACGCGGGGGCGCGCCCGCGCCGCCGTGGGGGGTGGTCCCCGGTTCAGCCGGGGCCACGCCGGGGGTTACAGGTAGACGTTGATGCCGAATTTGCCGGTCAGGGCGAAAGTGCTGGAGCTGAATTCGAAGAGCGGGTTCAGTTCGACAAACCAGCTCCAGTTGCGGGCCACGAAGCTCTCATAGCCTACTGCCCCCTGGAGGGCGAACCCGGCGCTGCCACCACCCAGGAACAGGAAGGGGCCACCGCCGAAATAGACGGTGTCACCGGTCGCGTTGAGGGGGTAGAGCACGTCCGCACCCAGGGTCATGCCGAAGCTCCCGCCGCTGATGCTCAGCGAGGCGGCAGCGCGCAGGTCAAGCGCGCCGATCAGGCGCTCGAAGCCCACGATCCCGGACAGGCCGAGGCTGAAGCCGGGCACCAAGCTCAAGCCCGCACCAGTACCGCTCGGCAGGCCGAAGAAGCTGGGTGAGGATACCCCGATCCAGTTGCGTTGGGCCGAAGCCATGCTGAAGAGGAGTACAAACAGGGCCAGGACAGCGAATTTTCTCATGAGTTTTCCTCCAGGCGGCATTCTAACGCTTTCTTTCACCCGTGTGAAAGACTTTTAGCTTTAAGGAAGGCTCATATTCGGGCATCGAGGCCTTAATGTCTCGTGATGGACGGCTATTGATACCCGATTCGGTCAGTTCGTCACCGTTCGGTGACGCCGCCCCGCCAAGGCGGGGCGGCCGAAGTTATCCGCGTAGCGGAGGGCGATACCGCCCCTCGGGAGGGAGACGCTTGCTTCGCCGGCCGTCAGGGAGGGGTGTGCCCTGGGGCCCAAAAAGATAGCCCCCGGGGGTCTTTGGTTTGGATGATTATCTTTTTGAACCCGGTATGGGACGGTCTGGGAGGCTACCTGCCGGGTGGGCACGAAAAAAAGCCCCGCAGGTGCGGGGCTTCGCGTCTGCTCCGGCCTACAGACCCGCGCCCTTCTCGAGCCGCGCCGAAACGATGCCCTGCTCCTGGGCTTCGCGCTGCTCGAGCTTGGCCTTGATGCGCTTGAGGGTGGTCACTTCCTCCAGCGCGCGCTGGTCGAGGGTGTCGGAGATGAACTTGATCTGCTCGTTGATCTCGGGGATGGAGATCTGCTCGAGCGCGTTGACGCGCCGGTTGGTCTTCTTGATCTCCTCGCCGATGCGGCGCAGGCGGTTCTCGGTGTTGGCGACCTCGACGACCGCCTCGGCCAGGGCGCGGAAGGCGCCGGCGGCCTCGAGGGTCTTGGAGCCCACGCCGATGGGGCTGAAGGCCAGCCCGCCGCTGCCCTCGGGGGCGCTGATGCGGGGCACCTTCACGCCGTAGAGGCTCTCGACCTCCATGTGCACGCTCACCGGAGCGCCGGAGAGCGACTCCACCGCCTCAGGGGTGTCGAAGGCCTTGGCGATGAGCAGGCTGAAGTAGGCGTCCTTGGCCGCCTTGTTCAGGGCCTCGCGGGCCTTGAGCGAGTCCTGCACCAGGGCGAAGAACTCGCCGATGAGCGCGTCGCGCTTGTTCTTGAGCAGGTCCGCACCCTGCAGGGCCAGGCGGCGCTGGTCGCGCTTGGCCAGGAGCGTCGATCGTGTGGGTGAGACTTGTTCAGCCATGTGCACCTCCGGTGCGCCCAACGCCCGACGCCAAACGCCTAACGCCTTGGGTTCTGGCGTTCGGCGTTCAGCGTGTGGCGTTCGGCGGCATCCCTACGCTCCCACCAACTCTTCCAGCTTGCCCGTCTTCTGGTGGAACTGGTCGATGTAGTCCTTGCGGATGCGCTTGAGCTCGGAGGCGGGGAAGTCGGCCAGGAGGGCCCAGCCGATGTTGAGGCTCTCCTCGATGGAACGCTCCTGCTGGCCCTGGTTGATGAACTTCTTCTCGAAGTTGTCCGCGAAGCGCAGGTACTTCTTGTCCATCTCGGTCAGGGCGTCCTCACCGGTGATGGCGACCAGGCGGCGCAGGTTGATGCCGCGGGCGTAGCTGGAGAAGAGCTGGTCGGCGAGTTCCTTGTGGTCGGCGCGGGTCTTGCCCTTGCCGATGCCGTTGTTCATCAGCCGCGAGAGGCTGGGCTGCACGTTGATGGGCGGGAAGATGCCCTGCTGCGCCAGGTCGCGGGCGATGAAGATCTGGCCCTCGGTGATGTAGCCGGTGAGGTCGGGGATGGGGTGGGTGATGTCGTCACCGGGCATCGAGAGGATGGGGATCTGGGTGACCGAGCCCTTCTTGCCGTGCACCACGCCGGCGCGCTCGTAGAGCGAGGCCAGGTCGGTGTACATGTAACCGGGGTAGCCGCGGCGGCCGGGGATCTCCTCGCGGGCCCCGCCGATCTCGCGCAGCGCCTCGCAGTAGTTGGTCATGTCGGTGAGGATGACCAGCACGTGGTAGTCGTGCTCGAAGGCGAGGTACTCGGCGGCGGTGAGGGCCATGCGGGGGGTGAGCAGGCGCTCGACGGTGGGGTCGTCGGCCTTGTTGAGGAACAGCACCGAGCGGCTCAGGGCGCCCGTGCGCTCGAACTCCTGCAGGAAGTAGCTCACCTCGCGCTGGGTGATGCCCATCGCGGCGAAGACCACCGCGAAGCCCTCGCCCTCGCCGAGCACCTTGGCCTGGCGGGCGATCTGGGCGGCGAGCTCGTTGTGGGGCAGGCCCGAGCCGGAGAAGATGGGCAGCTTCTGCCCGCGCACCAGCGTCATGTTGACGTCGATGGCGCTGACGCCGGTCTGGATGAACTCCTCGGGCTTCTCGCGGGACACCGGGTTGATGGGCGCGCCGTTGATGGGCAGCCGTTTCTCGGCCACCACGGGGGGCAGGCCGTCGATGGGGCGGCCGATGCCGTTGAAGGCGCGGCCCACCATCTCCTTGCTCACGCCAAGGCGCGCCACGTCCTCGACGAGGGAGACGGTGGTGCGCTCGAGGTTGAGCCCCGAGGTCTCCTCGAAGACCTGGAGCACGGTGTACTGGTCGGAGACTTCGATCACCTGGCCGCCGCGCACGCGGCCGGTGCCGTCGTCGATGTTGACGATCGCGCCGTAGGCCAGGTCCTTGGCCCCTTCGAGGAACAAAAGCGGGCCCGAGACGTAGGTGACGGCGGTGTATTCTCTCTTAAGCATCTACCACACCTCCTCAAGCCTTGACGCTGCCCAGGAAGGCGTGCTGAACCTGGGCGTCGAACTCGGCCTTATAGGCGGGGAAGTCGGCCTCGGGCACGTAGCGGGCGCGGCCCATCTTCTCGATGATGGGGTCGCCCAGGAAGTCGGCGATGGTGGCGCCACGGGCCAGGGCGGCCTCCCCTTGCTTGTACAGCGCGATGATCATCTGCATCATGCCGTAGGCCTTGGCCATCGAGCACGAGGCATCGACGGGGTCGTAGCCGTTCTGCTGCAGGAAGTCCTCGCGGGCGATGCGGCCGATCTCCAGGCTCAGGCGTTCGGCGTCTTGCAGGGCGTCGGGGCCCACGAGCTGGACCACCTGCTGCAGCTCGGCCTCGCGCTGGAGCATGGTGATGATCTGGCCGCGCACCTCGGGGTAGTCGGGGGCCACGTTCTGGCGGTACCAGGGCTCGAGGATCCCCAGGAAGAGGCTGTAGGAGCGGGCCCAGTTGATCGCGGGGAAGTGGCGGGCGCGCGCGAGCTGGGCGTCGAGGGCCCAGAAGCCGCCGGTGATGCGCAGGGTGGACTGGGTGACGGGCTCGGAGAAGTCACCGCCCGCCGGGCTCACCGCGCCGATCACCGACACCGCGCCGGTCTCCCCGGCCAGGGTCGTCACCTTGCCCGAGCGCTCGTAGAAGCTCGACAGGCGCGAGGAGAGGTAGGGCGGGTAGCCTTCTTCGGCCGGCATCTCCTCCAGGCGCGAGGCGATCTCGCGCAGCGCCTCGGCCCAGCGGCTGGTGGAGTCGGCCATCAGCGAGACCTTGTAGCCCTGGTCGCGGAAGTACTCGGCGATGGTGATGCCGGTGTAGAGCGAGGCCTCACGGGCGGCCACGGGCATGTTGGAGGTGTTGGCGATGAGGATGGTGCGCTCCATCAGCGGGCGCCCGGTCTGGGGGTCCTCGAGCTCGGGGAACTCCACCAGCACGTCGGTCATCTCGTTGCCGCGCTCGCCGCAGCCGACGTAGACGACGATGTTGGCGTCGCCGAACTTGGCGATGGACTGCTGGGTGACGGTCTTGCCCGAGCCGAAGGGGCCGGGAATGGCCGCCGTGCCGCCCGCGGCGAGCGGGAAGAGCACGTCGAGGATGCGCATGCCGGTGAGGAAGGGCTCGTTGGGGTCGAGCTTGCGGGTGAAGGGGCGCGGCTTGCGCACCGGCCAGAAGTGGGCCAGGCGCAGCTTGGTGCCGTCCTCGAGCTCGGCGATGGTGTCGTCGATGGTGTACTCACCGGGCCCCACGATGCTGGTGATGCGGCCGGCCTTGTCCGGGGGCACCAGGATCTTGTGGGTGAAGCTGAACTCGGGCACGGTGCCCAGGACGTCGCCGCCCTGCACGCTGTCGCCCACCCGCTTCATGGGGGTGAAGCTCCACTTCTTGGTGCGGTCGAGCGAGCTGACCTCGATGCCGCGCGAGATGTAGATGCCCGAGACCTCCTGGATCTTGTCCAGCGGGCGCAGGATGCCGTCGAAGATCCCGTTGAGCAGGCCCGGCCCCAGCTCGAGCGCCAGGGGCAGTTGGGTCGAGACCACGGGCTCGCCCACCTGCAGGCCGTTGGTGTCCTCGTAGACCTGGATGAAGCATTCGTTGCCGTCCAGGCGGATGATCTCGCCCACGAGCTTCTCGTTGCCGACGCGCACGATGTCGTACATCTTCGCGCCCTCGAGCCCCTCGGCGATCACCGCTGGACCTGCGATTTTCTTGATGACTCCCACTGTGTTCCTCCTTGTCGGTGGAGTCTTGCCTTTACAGATCGTCGGTGGTCGGTAGTCAATAGTCTATAGCCTGACGGATTGGCAACGGACTATCGGCCATCGGCCATCGACCCGCTAGAGCTTGATGTCAAACCCGATGGTCTGCCGCACCAGTTGGCGCATGTAGAGCTTGGCGTCGCCGCCGCCGCTGAAGGCCTCGAGCAGGTTGGGCAGCGACAGCAGCACCGGGGTGCTGCGGCCGCGCATGATGCGCTCGACCGCCCGGTTGGGGTCGGGCAGCAGGCTCTCGTCCACGGCGATCAGGGCGTAGGCGTTCGACTGCACCATCTCGGCGAGCTTGCGGGCGGCCTCCTCCTTGCTCGAGGTCACCGCTTCCAGGCCGGCTAAGCGGTAGCCGGAGGCGGTCTCGGCGTCGGTCAGCACTCCGATCTTCACGCCATCACCTCCTTCTCCACCGCGTCGGCGGGGAGGTTGTAGTAAGCCCGGCGCGCCAGCAGGCGGATGCGGGCGGCCTCCCACTCCTTGGTGCGGATGTAGTCGAGCGCCAGGCCGGGGCCCAGGCTGTCGAGGCTGCCCTGGTGGGCCTTCTCGCGCAGGACCTTGCGCAGCGCGCGCTCGAGTTCGCCCAGGGTGCGGGCCGAGGCCGCGGGGGCCAGCGGGGTCGCGTTGAGGGTGTCCATCGCGGCGAAGTCGCCCTGCGCGACGCGGCCGAAGGCGGTTATGGAGAGGTGGGTGCCGCCGGGGATGAAGTAGGCCTCGAGGTTGGCCGGGGCGCCCAACGCCTGCAGCTTGAAGGCCGTCGCCAGGTTGGTAGCGTCAACCTCGAGGGCGAAGTAGGAGGCCAGGAAGCGCTCGCGCAGCTTCTTGGCCTTGGCCAGCGCCGCGGCGAAGAACTCGCGGTCGAGGGCCACCTCCAGAGCCAGCAGGTCGGGGCTGCCCTGCACCGCGTTGCGCAGCGCGCGGGCCAGCGGGTTGCCGGGCAGTTGCAGGATCTGGGCGACGCTCGCGGCGTCGGAGGCCTGGAGCATGCTGTTGACCAGGGCCTCGGGCAAGGTGCCCCCCACCAGCGTGGCCTTGATCTCCTCGGCGCTCTTGCCGGTCATCTTGCCGCGCAGGATGGCCTTGAGGTTGACCAGGTCGGCCCGCAGCAGCGGCAGGCTCACGACCTCGCGCAGCTCGCCCGTCACCAGGCCCGGCAGGTCGCCCACGGTGCGGCCGAAGTGGCCCGACACGGCCCGGTCCACGTCGGCTAGGCTGCTGCCCTTGAGGTCAGGGCCGTAGACGGTCTCGCCCAGCAGCCGCACGAAGTCGGAGAAGGAGGCGCTCAGGGCCTGCTGGAAGAAGCCCTCGCCCACCAACTGGCTGCGCCGGGAGCGCACGCGGGCGTTGAGGTAGGCGTAGCCAGCCGCCATGCCTACCCCCAGATCGCTTTCGCGGCCTTGGCCGAAAGGGAGTCCCAGGCGCGCTCGAGGCGCTCGGCCAAGCTGTTTTGCACCATGCTCTTGCCGCCGGCAGCCACCAGGCGCACGCCGTAGCGCAGGCCGGGGTCGGTGCGCAGCTCGAGGCCCTTGCCCTTGGCCCAGGCTTCGATCTTGGGCGCGTCGGCGGGGTTGACCACCAGCGCCTCGGCCTGGCCCAGGCCCCGCAGGGCCTCCTCGGCCAGCGTGACCAGGACGTCGCCGTAGTTGGCCTGAGCCTGGAGGTCGGCCAGGGCCTTGGTGGCCTCGGCGCGCACCCGGTCGATCACCCGGCCCCGGGCCTGGATGCGGGCCTGGTTGAGCACCAGCTCGCCCGCGCTCTCGGCCCGCCGCACGGCGGCCGCGTGCTCGGCCTCCAACTGCTTTTGCCGGTTGGCCTTGAGGGCCTCGGCCTGCTCCTGGGCAGCCCGGACGATCTCGGCGGCCCGGGTCTCGGCGGCCTTGGTGACCTCGGCGATCTCGGCGAGAACTTCCTGTTGGAGGATGTCCTCAAGTTTCGACATGTCTCAACTCCTTCGCCCATGGCCCGGGGCAGACGGTGCGGCCCGTGGGCCGCACGCCCCGCGCACCGCGCCATGGGCCACGCGCACCTAGCTGATGAGGAACAGGCCCACGAAGCCGAAGATCACCAGCGTCTCGGGCAGCAGGAAGAAGATCAGCGCGGTACCGAAGTTGCGGCGGTCCTCGGCCACGGCCCCCAGCGCCGCGGCGCCGATGGCCGACTGGGCTACGCCGGTGCCCAAGGCGCCCAGGCCCAGGGCCAGGCCCTTGCCGATGGCGGCGAAGGACGAGGCCGCAGCGACCCCTTCCTCAGCAGCGAAAGCCACAGCCAAGAGCGCCACACCGATGATCGAGAGAACTTTCTTCAGCATCACGTCACTCCTTTTCGCGCTTGTGCGCAAGATGAACTTATTGGTCACGAACCGACTTGAAGGGACGGTAAGCCCGGCCCACCTCGTCGAAGAACCCGTAGTTGTTGCCGAACTCGATCCACAGCAAACGGATCGGCTGGAGCACGTGCCCCATGATGGTGATCAGGGTGATTAAGACGAACATGATCGCCCCCACCAGGAAGCCGATGACGATGCCGATGGGCCCGAGCTGGTCGGCCATGGCGAAGCCCGCGTCGTTGGCGAGCTTGTACAGCACCGCCCCCGCCAGGCCCACCGCGTAGATACGGATGTAGCTGAGGATCTGGCCGCCCTTGCCCAGCAGCTCGATGGGCATCACCAAGTAGCCCATGATGGCCCCCAGGCTGCGGGCGACCTGGAACATCGCCACCGCGAAGACCGCGAGGCCGGCGATGAGGATGAAGGTGGTGATGGGGGCCCCCACGCCGGTGAGGAAGGTGTAGGCGAAGGCCACGATGCCGGTGAGGCCGGCGAGGTAGCCGATGCCTTCCCACATGTGCGAGGCGTGGTGGTGCTTGAAGCCCATGTACGCCCGCAGGCCGAAGGCGTAGAAGAGCTGGAGAATGCCCAGCGCCAGGGAGACCACGATCAGGAGGGTCGAGGTCTCGGCCACGTCGAGGCGGTTGAGCAGGATCGGGAAGATGCCGTGGTGCTCGCCGTCGTTGGGGTAGAACAGCGTGCCGCCGTTGAGGCCGGGCAGCTTGAGCCGCTCGAACAGCGTGCCGAAGAACTCGCCGTAGAGGAAGCCCCAGACGCCGGCCGAGACCGCCATCCAGGTGAGCAGCTTGGAGATGTCGCGGCCCACCGGCGGGGTGATGAGGGCGTTGACCAGCGGGATCAGCACGCCCTTGCCCTGGCGGGCCCGGCTGCCGAAGAACCAGGCCAGGTAGCCGAAGAACAGCGCCATGCCGATGTCGCCCACCACCATGCCGAAGAAGAGCGGGAAGAAGAGGGCGATGTTGAGGGTGGGGTCGTAGGAGCCGTACTTGGGGGTGTTGAGGAAGCCGTGCAGGAGCTCGAAAGGCTTGGCCCAGGCCGGGTTCTTGAGGGTCACCGGCACCTGGTCGGCCTCGTGGTGCTCGTCGACGGGCTCGAAGGTGTAGACGATCTGGTCGCGCAGCTTGCTCAGCGCCTCCTCGACCTTGGGCTTGGCGTCCTGGGGCACCCAGCCCATCAGGGCCATGCCGTACTTGCCGGCGGCGAGGTCGGTGGCGGTTTTGTAGCGCAGCACCTCGTCGCGCGCGCGGGTGAGGAGGGCTTGCAGCGGGGCCAGGGACTCGCGGCCCAGCTTGGCGATCTCCTCACGCACGCCCGCGAGCTCCTCGGGCGCGATCTTCTCGCGCTCGCGCATGCGGCGGGCCACCTGCGTGAGGGGCAGGCTGGCGTAGGCGCCGGGGAAGCGAAGCTCGGCCAGGCCCAGGCGCGAGAGCGCGCTGCGGGCGGCCTCGAGCTCCTGCCGCTTGACCACCACCACCGCGGCGACCTGCTTGTCCATGGGGGCGGAGTCGAGGAGGAAGCGGTCCTGCAGGGCGGCCTCGAGGGCGGCCCGCACGGGGCCGAGTTCCTCGGCCTTGCCCACCAGGAAGGGGATCACGCCGAAGCGCGGGCTCTGGTCGATGCCGTGGGTGAGCCCGGCGAGGGCCTGCGCGGCGGCGCCGAAGAGCTGGATGGTCTGGAGCTCTTCCTCCAGCGCCCCGCGCTCCCGGCCGAGCACGTCGGCCCGCTCGACCCAGGGCTTGACCTGGGCCTCGGCCTCCTCGAGGCTGCCGGAGAAGGCGGTATTGGCTGCCGGGACCGCGCCCAGCACGGCGAGGGTGCGGTCGGCGCCGGAGGCGATGGCCTCCCAGCGCTTGAGCTCGCTCTCCTCCTGCGGGGTGAGGCGGAACTCGCCGAGCTCGGCGGGGCGCAGGGGGTCGATGTGCACCACCCCGGCGTGCTGGAGCTCGGCCAGCAGCGAACGGGCCAGGCGACGCGGCCCGGCCACAACCAGTTTTTCCATCGGTGCGATCAAGGGAGGACCTCCCCCAGCACCAGCTTCACCGCGCCTTCGATGCGGGCCTCGGCCGCTTGCGCGATGCTCTGCGCCTCGGCCTCGGCGCGCGCCTTGGCCTCGGCCTCGAGCCGCGCCACCGCCTCGGCGGTCTGGGCTCTCATGCGGCCTTCGAGCTCGCGCACGGCATCCTGGGCCTGGGCCACGATCTGGGCCGCTTGGGCTTCGGCTTCCTTGATCTTGGCCTGCGCCGCTTGTTTAGCCTCCTCGAGCTGCCTGGCGAGCGCCTGCTCCCGCTCGGCGAGGTCTTTAATTAGTCCTAGGCCAGCCACTTTCCCTCCTTTCGTGAAATAAGGCTCATGTAAACGCCCGCAGCATTGTAGCGGTTTATGAAAAGGGGCGTCAACGGTGCATAGCATACCCTACGGCAGCGCTTTTAGCCCTATAGCCCACGGCGGAATTCTGAGACCTCCTGAGAGCGATGAGAGCGCTGCCCTGGTCGCGCCGGGACAGCCCTCCACGGCGGAGCCCGGGCGATTTTACCCCACGGCGAGCCTGCAGAGCTTGTGGCTTTCATCACGACCAGTCTGCGGTGTTTTTAGCGTAACAATTGTTACATCATCGGGAATTGCGGTCGGTAGATGGGCGCCGGGCGTGGGTCGGGCGTCGAACGCGAGACGCGGGTCGTGCGTCGTACGTCCTGCGTCGTACGCAAAACGCAAGACGCCAAACACGGGAGGCTTTGGCCCTCGACCCTAGACCCTCAACCCTCGACAAGCCATGGGCCACGGGCCGCACGCTGAGGGCTGAGGGCTTGAAGCTTGCTGAGTTCCTAACACGACATGCCGACCGGTCTTTTGACGTACACTGCCCCGGTGAAGGTTCGTGTTTCCTCCCGTGGGGCCAGCCGCTTGCTGGCCCGTCACCCTTGGGTGTATCGCTCGGACGTGCTCGAGGGGCCCGAGCAGGCCGGGCTGTACCCGGTCTATGGGCCTAAGGGGCTGTTGGCCTGGGCGGCCTGGAACCCGGCCTCGGAGATCGCGGTGCGGGCGTTCCGCTATCGCCCGACCGACGACGCCGAGCGGAGCCTGCTCGACAACCTCGAGCGGGCCCTGGCGCTGCGCAAAGCGAGCGTGGAGGCCGAGCCCGGCGGCGGGTTCCGCCTCGTGCACGCCGAGGGCGACGGCCTGCCGGCGCTGGTGCTCGACTATTACGCCGGGCACGTGGTGCTGCAGTCGGGCTCGGCGGCGCTCGAGCCCCTGCTGCCGCGCGTCGTGGAGAGATTGATCGAGCGGCTCCCCGTGCAGAGCGTGCTGGCGAGGAACGACCAGCGCACCCGCACGCTCGAGGGGCTGGGGCTCGAGGTCAGGCCCCTCTTCGGCAGCGTGCCCGAGGGGGTGTGGGTGCAGGAAGGGCCCGTGCAGTACCGCGTGGACCTCCTGAGCGGGCAGAAGACCGGGGCCTTCCTCGACCAGCGCGACAACCGGCTGCGGCTGCGCGGCTTCGGCGGGGAGCGGGCCCTCGACGTGTTCAGCTACCACGGCTCCTTCGCCCTGCACCTCGCCCAGGGCTTCCGCTCGGTGACGGCGGTGGACAGCTCGGCCGACGCGCTGGCCCGCGCCCAGGACAACGCCCGGCACAACGGCCTCGAGCTCGCCACCGTCGAGGCCAACGCCTTCGAGTTCCTGCGCCAGGAGGAGAAGGCGGGGCACAAGTACGACCTCATCGTGCTCGACCCGCCCGCCTTCGCCAAGAGCAAGCGCGACCTCGAGCGGGCCTACGCCGCGTACAAGGAGGTCAACCTGCGGGCCATCAAGCTGCTGCGCGAAGGCGGCATCCTCGCGACCGCCTCCTGCAGCCACCACCTCACCGAGCCGCTGTTCTACGAGGTCCTGGCCGAAGCCGCCGCCGACGCCCACCGCTCCCTGCGCGTGCTCGAGCGCCGCGGCCAAGGCTGGGACCACCCAATCCTGCTGGGCGTCCCGGAGACGCATTACCTCAAATTCGCGCTGCTGGAAGTGAGGGACTGAGGGGCGAATTGGGTTTAGGAGGCCTGTGGCTCGTGGCTTGTGGCTGCCCCTCCCTGGCCTTCCCCCCGGCGTCGAGGGCCAAGGTGTCTTACGTCGTACGTCTTACGTCGTACGCCTTGCGTTTTGCGTTTTGCGTTTGGCGTTTGGCGTTTTGCATACGACGTAAGACGTACGACCCGCGTTGGGCCATCAGCCATCGGCTCTCGACATCCCCACCCTTGACCTCCCCCTCCCCAACCCCCACACTGGACGCGATGGATAGCGCGATGGAAGACCTGCTCGAGCGCCTGGGCAACAACCTGGTATGGCGCATCGGCAAGGCCGAGACCGAGGACGTGATCGTGGTGCGGGTGGGATTGGCCCGCTCGGCCAGCAATTTCGCCCTGTACCCCCGGCTCCGCAACGCCACCGACGAGGACATGGAGGCGCTGGTGAAGGCCGGGCAGGTGCGGGTGGAGTGGGTGGACTGACCCGCGGCGCCCAAGAAGCCCATGAACATCGAACGCACTTTCGAGCTGACCATCCCCGGCGACGAGGCTTTGCTGCACGCGCCCGAGAAGGTTTTCGGCGGGCGCCCCCCCTTCGAGGCCATGACCCGCGAGGGCCTGCGGCTGCGGGGGGCGCTGGCGGCCGACGTGCCGCTGCTGGGGCAGTTGCGCTTCCCCTTCGAGAGCGAGCTGGTCCTGGGCATCGGGACGGCGCAGCTCGAGCCCGTCCTCCCCTCCCCCATCCCCGACTACTGGGCCGAGATCGCCGGGGAGGGGCGGGTGGAGGGCGAGAACCTGCACTACCGCATCACGGTGCGGCTGCACGCCGAGGTCCCCCCCGCCGACAAGTGGGGAGGCAAGGCCCTGCGGCGCATGGCCGAGGCCGCCTTCGAGCGCACCCTCAGCCGTGCGCTCAACCAGCTCCAACCGTGAGGCGGTGAACAGATTTATAACCCTAGGCCCCTGCCGCGGGCTTTATACTGTTGTGGATGAACTGCCCACAGAACGAGGGCCGCCGCACGGGGGGTGAGACGTCATGCTAGAACTCCGGTACATCGGTCACTCTGCGGTCTACTTGAGCGACGGGACCACCCGCGTCGTGATCGACCCGTTCATCACGGGCAACCCCAAGGCCACCGTCTCGGCCGAGGAGCTCGAGGCCGACCTGATCCTCGTCACCCACGCCCACGGCGACCACTGGGGCGACGCCGCCCTGCTGGCCAAGAAGGGCGGGTTGGTCGTCTCCACCGCCGAGATCGCGGCCTACGCCCAGCGGCACGGGGCGCAGGCGCAATCCATGAACATCGGCGGGACGTACAGGTTTGACGGAGGGTGGCTCAAGTGGACCCCGGCCTGGCACTCCTCGTCCTTCCCCGACGGCACCTACGGCGGAATGCCCATGGGCGTGGTGCTGGAGTTCGGCGGCAAGCGCGTCTACCACGCCGGCGACACCGCGCTCTTCAGCGACATGCGGCTCATCGGCGAGATGGGCCTCGACCTGGCCCTCCTGCCCATCGGCGACAACTGGACCATGGGTCCCGACGACGCGCTCAAGGCGCTCGAGCTGCTGCGGCCGAAGGAGGTCATGCCCATCCACTACAACACCTTCCCGCCCATCGCCCAGGACGGGGCGGCCTTCGTGGCCCGCGCCGGGCTGCTGGGGGTCGGGGGGGTGGCGCTGGAGCCAGGCGAGAGCCGCAGGCTGTAACGGGGTGGTAACGCCGGGCCGGTTAAGCTGAGGGCGATCCGAATTTCCGGGGGATTATGCCGCTGAATGACGGGAACATCGATTACTCGCGCCTGACCCGCAAGGACTTCCGGCTGGAGATGCTGCTGGGGTTGGGCCAGACCGCCCAGGTCTACCTGGCGAAGGCGCCCAACGGCGTCAACGTGGCCCTGAAGATCCCGCGCCGCGAGGTGCGGGAGAACCCGCAGATGCGCGAGCGCTTCGCCCAGGAGGTCTCGCTGTCGATCAGCCTGGTGCACCCCCACCTCGTGCGCGGCCTGGCGGGCCGCCCCACCGGGGACGGGGCTTTCCTGGCGCTGGAGTACTTCCCCGAGGGCAGCCTCGAGGACCGCATCAGCAAGGCCCCCCTGGCCTTCCCCGACGCGGTGCGGGGGCTGCAGCAGATCGGGCAGGTGGTGCTGTTCTTGCACCAGCGCGGGATCATCCACCAGGACATCAAGCCCTCCAACATCTACCTCAAGGGCCCCGACTTCAAGCTCGGGGACCTGGGCGTCGCCAAGAGCCGCAGCAACCCGCGGCCGCTCGAGCGCGCCGGCAGCCCCTTCTACATGGCCCCCGAGCTCTTCGCGGGCGAGGAGGCCACCGAGGCCTCCGACACCTACTCCTTCGGCGTGCTGGCGTACGAGCTGCTCACCGGCAAGCGCCCCTTCCGCGCCGAGACCCTCGACGACGTGACCCACGCCCACCTGCACCTCGCCCCGCCCCCCACCTCGCTGCCGCGCCGCCTCGACCAGGCCCTGCGCAACCTGCTGGCGAAGGACCCCAAGCAGCGCTGGAGCATCCCGCAGTTCCTGCAGGTGCTGGCCTCCCCCGACCAGCCCCCGCCGGCCCAGAGCGAGGAGAAGGAGAAGCCCAAGGGGCTGCGCGCCCTGTTCCGCCGCCGCTCCTGAGCCCGCGGTGTAGCTACAAGCGTTGATCCCCCCTGCCGGGGGGCCGATAAACTTGGGCCATGACACAACCGGTCTGGCACCCTACCGAGGCGTACACCCGTGGCTCGCACCTCGAGGCCCTTATGCGGCGGCTGGGCCTGGGCAGCTACGAGGAGCTGTACCGCTACAGCGTCGAGCAGCCCGAGGCCTTCTTCGAGGCCACCTTCCGGCAGATGGGGCTCGAGTGGTTCCGGCCCTACACCCGCGTGCTCGACACCTCGCAGGGCCCCCAGTGGCCGCAGTGGTTCGTGGGCGGGGAGCTCAACCTGGCCTACAATGCCGTGGGCCGCCACGCCCGGGCCAAGCCCGACGCGATCGCCCTGATCTGGGAGGGCGAGGACGGGCAGGTGATCCGCCTGTCCTACGGCGAGCTCGAGGCCCGCGTGGCCCAGGCCGCCAACGCGCTCGAGGCGCTGGGGGTCGGGCGGGGCGACCGGGTAGGCATCTTCCTGCCCATGATCCCCGAGACCGCCGTCGCCGCGCTGGCCGTCGCCCGCGTCGGCGCCGTCTTCGTCCCGGTGTTCTCCGGCTACGGGGCCGACGCCGCCGCCACCCGCTTGGGCGACGCCGAGGCCCGGCTGATCGTCACCGCCGACGGCTTCTACCGCCGGGGCTCGAGGGTGCGGCTGCTGGAGGCCGCCCGCGAAGCGGCCGCGCTATCGCCCAGCGTGGAGCGGCTGTTGGTGGTGCGGCGCTTCGGGCAGACGCCGCTGGAGGGGCGCGAGGTGGCCTGGGACCAGGCGGTGAACGGCCAGCCCGAGGAAGCCGAGTACGCGCCGATGGGCAGCATGGACCCCTTCATGCTCATCTACACCTCCGGCACCACCGGCAAGCCCAAGGGCACCGTCCATTACCACGCGGGCTTCCCGCTCAAGGCCGCGCAGGACATGGCCCACTGCTTCGACCTGCGCGAGGGCGAGGTGCTGTTCTGGTTCACCGACATGGGCTGGATGATGGGCCCGTGGGCCATCCTGGGCGCCCTGACCCTGGGCAACACCGTGCTGCTGTACGAGGGGGCCCCCGACTTCCCCGACGCGGGCCGGCTGTGGGCCCTGGTCGAACGCCACCGCGTCACCCACCTGGGCATCTCCCCCACCCTGGTGCGCGCGCTGGTGCCCTTCGGCGAGGAGCCGGTGCGGCGCCACGACCTCTCCTCCCTGCGGATGCTGGGCTCGACCGGCGAGCCGTGGAACCTCGAGCCCTACCTCTGGTTCTTCCACACCGTGGGCCAGGGCCGCGTGCCCATCATCAACTACTCCGGCGGCACCGAGATCGGCGGGGGCATCCTGGGCTGCGTGCCCTTCAAGCCCATCAAGCCCATGGGCTTCAACACCGCCGTGCCCGGCATCCGCGCCGCCGTGCTCGACGCGGAGGGGAAGCCGGTGGTCGGGGAGGTGGGCGAGCTGGCGGTGCTGGGCCCCTGGCCGGGCCAGACCAAAGGCTTCTGGAACGCCCCCGAGCGCTACCTGAACACCTACTGGAACCGCTTCGAGGGCGTCTGGGTCCACGGCGACTGGGCCGTGGTGGACGAGGAGGGCCACTGGACCATCCAGGGCCGCAGCGACGACACCCTCAAGGTCGCGGGCAAGCGCGTGGGCCCCGCCGAGTACGAGAGCGCCGCCGTGGAACACCCCGCCGTCAAGGAGGCCGCCGCCATCGGCGTCCCCCACGAGGTCAAGGGCGAGACCGTGGTGGTCTTCGTGGTGCTCAAGCCCGGCCACAGCCCCGGCGCAGAGCTGGAAAAAGCCATCACCGACCAGATCGTGCAGCGCATGGGCAAGGCCCTCAAGCCCGAAAAACTGCTCTTCGTCGCCGACCTCCCCAAGACCCGCAACGCTAAGGTCATGCGCCGCGTCATCCGCGCCGCCTTCCTGGGCCAAAACCCCGGCGACCTCTCGGCGCTGGAGAACCCGCAGGCGGTGGAGGCAATCCGGGGAATGGGTTAGGGAAAGCAGTAAGCCGTCAGCCGTCAGCCATCCGCCGTCAGCAAAGGCCTGTGTCTCGCGGTTCCCCCTCCCTGGCCCTCCCCGCCCGCGGGGAGGGTTTATCCCCCCTAGCCCCCCTTGCTAAGGGGGGTGACAAGGCGTCCTGCGTACGACGTAGGACGTAGGACACGCGTCTTGCGTCTCGCGTCTCGCGTACGACGTACGACGTACGACGCACGACCCGCGTTCGGCTATCGACCATCGACATCCCCCCAACGCCGAACCCTCATCCGCGTGGCCTATACTGGCCCTCGGAGCCCCGTCGCTATGCTCGATTCGCGAACGCAACAGATTGCTCACAAAGTGCGGGATTTGGTGGCTCAGGGCCTCGAGGCCCTGGCCCGGACCTCCCTCGACGTCGCCCCGCTGCGCCAGGCGCTGCTCGACCTCGAGGGCCCCTTCCTCCTGGTGGTGGCGGGGGAGTTCAACAGCGGCAAGAGCAGCCTTTTGAACGCCCTTCTGGGCAGCGAACTGCTCAAGGAGGGCGTGACCCCGACCACCGACCGCATCCAGCTCATCGGGTACGCGCTCGAGCCGCGCTACGAGCCGCAGGGCCCCGAGCTCGCGCACCTCTACCTGCCCAACCCCATCCTCCAGGACCTGCGGCTCGTGGACACCCCCGGCACCAACGCCATCCTGGCGCAGCACCAGGTGCTCACCGAGCGCTTCCTGCCCCGCGCCGACCTGATCCTCTTCGTCACCAGCGCCGACCGGGCCTACACCCACAGCGAGTCGGAGTTCTTGAAGCTCATCCGGGCCTGGGGCAAGAAGATCGTGCTGGTGGTCAACAAGACCGACCTGCTCACCCCGCCCGAGCGCGAGCAGGTGCTCGAGTTCGTGCGCAAGGGGAGCGAGCAGACCCTGGGACGGCGCGTGCAGGTCTTCGGGGTGTCGGCGCGGCAGGCTAAGGCGGGAGAGCGCGAGGCGAGCGGGGTGGCGGCGCTCGAGGCCCACATCCGGCAGGTGCTCAAGGAGGAGGCCGCCGCGCTCAAGCTGGGCTCGCCGCTGGGGGTGCTCGTGCGGCTGGCCGAGGTGGCCGCGCCCGAGCTGGAGAGCGAGCTCCAGGGCATCAAGAAGCAGCTCGCCACCTGCTCGGACCTCGACCAGCTCGCCCGCCGCCACGCCGAGCGCACCCGCCGCGACTTCGCCGGGCAGGTGGCGCTGGTGACGCAGGTGGTGGAGGCGGTGCGGGAGCGCGGGGAGGCCTGGCTCGACGAGACGGTACGGCTGGGCCGCTTCTTCGACCTCATCCGCAGCGCCAAGATCAAGCAGAGCTTCCTCGACGAGGTGGTGAAGAACGCCAACCAGGACGTCGAGCGCGGGGTGATGCAGGCGCTGGGCTGGCTGGCGAAGCGCGACCGGGAGCTGCTGGAGGACGCCTTGCACCTCCTGCGCGACGCCCCCGGCCTGCAGGGCGCCAAGAGCCCGGGCGAGCAGCAGGCCATCGCGGGCAACCTCGAGGCCGCGCTGCGCTCCTTCGTCCCCGAGCGCGAGGCGCTGGCCCTGAAGGACCACATCCAGGAGGCGCTGCAGCACACCGCGCTGGTCGAGGTGAGCGCGGTGGGGCTGGGCGGCTTGCTGGTGCTCGTCTTCCAGAAGCTCCTCCTCGACCTCATGGGCATCTTCGCCGGGCTGCTGGTGGCGGTGCTGGGCTTCTCGATCCTGCCGCGCCGCAAGGACGCGGCCAAGGCCAAGCTGCGCGAGCGGCTGGGGGTGCTGCGCTCCGAGCTGCAAAAAGCCCTCAACGAGGCGCTCGAGGTCGAGCTCGAGCGCACGCAGGAGCAGTTCACCGCCCTCTACCGCCAGCCCTGCCTGCGGCTGGAGGCCTCCCGCGACAGCCTCCAGGCCCAGATCGACCGCCTGAACGCCCTCCGGCAACAGGCCGCGGCGCTGCGCGAAGAGCTGGCCCGCTGATACCGGATCCGGTCAGCCCGCTGCCGTCCGGGCCGGGCTGACCGGGCCGGGGTTACCCCCGTGGCGGAGGGCGGCAGCGCCCCCCGGGAGCGGAGGCCCCTCCCGGTCCCCGCTCGGCCAAATCTATACCCGGTTTATCTTTATACTTCGCTCATACATAAGGGAAGTTGTGGCACAATCTACGGAGGGAGCCGGAGGACTTAACGGGCTGCCATCGCACCCGTAGGGGCCCCAGCAGCACGAGAGCCGATCTCGTCCACCGGGATTCCAAGTTGCTCTGTGCATTCATCACAGGGATGCCCCCTTCACGCTCCTAACATCTGGAGTGATCACGCCGGGTGATCTCGAGTCACGCACTCCATACGCTGATCCGCCCGGGCGTGCAGTTTCCCACAGGAGGAACCCCAGTTATGGCCAAACTCATCGCAGTGGACGACTCCCTCGCCGACCTCAAGCTCATCGAAAGCATCCTCGCCAGCGACCACCGGGTCGTGCTCGTGCAGGGCAGCGAGAACGTCGAGGCCCGCATCGAGGCCGAGAAGCCCGACCTCGTACTCCTGGACGTGGTGATGCCCGGCCGCAACGGCTACGAGGTGCTGCGGGGGCTGCGCCGCAACGAGAACACCAAGAACCTGCCGGTGCTGGTGATCAGCTCCAAGGGCGAGCCCACCGACATCGAGTGGGGCAAGCGGCAGGGGGCCAACGGCTACCTGACCAAGCCCTACACCCCCGACTCGCTCAAGCAGGCGGTCAAGGGGCTGTTGAGCGGGAGTGACTGGTCGTGAGCAAGACCCAGGTCCGTCAGGCCGGGTTCTTCCGCCTGGCCAACGACCTGTACGCCTTGGAGGTCACCCACCTTCAGGAGGTGCTCGAGGTGGAGCGGCTCACCCCCATCCCCCTGGCCCCGCCGGCCCTGCTGGGCATGGTCAACCTGCGCGGGCGCATCCTGCCCCTCTTCGACCTCAAGGGGGTGCTGGGCCTCGCGCGCCAGCCGGGGGCGACCGGGGGGAGCGCGGTGGTCATGCGCTACGGCAAACAGGTGCTGGGTTTCGTGATCGACGAATTCCTGGGGCTTTCCCCGCTCCAGAGCCTGCGCCCGGGGGCTTCCGGGCTCTACCTGGGCGAGGTGAGCTTCCAGGGCCGCACCGCCCGCGTGCTCAACCCCGAGTCGCTCATGGCGGACATCCGGGGCCTGCTGGCCTCGGCGACGGACTGGAGCCGTTCCTTCGAGTAGACCCCGAGGAGAGTCGCATGATCCCTACCCGTTCCCCGCACGACCCCACGCCGGCGGCCCCGACCCGGGCCGTCGCCCCCTCCGGCCAAAGGGCCTGAACAGGAGCGTCGTATGC